>NZ_JAKJSL010000038.1:0-84757 GCF_050336815.1 Photobacterium nomapromontoriensis | reverse complement strand
TTCGAATCCTTCTCCCTCCACCATCTTTCTAAAGAAATGCTCCGGCGTTTCTGGCTGTAAAGCCAAGACAATTAGCAAYACCCCGTGGAGGGGTTCCCGAGTGGCCAAAGGGATCAGACTGTAAATCTGACGGCTCCGCCTTCGAAGGTTCGAATCCTTCTCCCTCCACCATCTTTCTAAAGAAATGCTCCGGCRTTTCTRGCTGTAAAGCCAAGACAATTAGCAATACYCCGTGGAGGGGTTCCCGAGTGGCCAAAGGGATCAGACTGTAAATCTGACGGCTCYGCCTTCGAAGGTTCGAATCCTTCTCCCTCCACCATCTTTCTAAAGAAATGCTCCGGCGTTTCTGGCTGTAAAGCCAAGACAATTAGCAACACCCCGTGGAGGGGTTCCCGAGTGGCCAAAGGGATCAGACTGTAAATCTGACGGCTCCGCCTTCGAAGGTTCGAATCCTTCTCCCTCCACCATTATTTCAAGCCAGTTGCGCAAGCAGCTGGCTTTTTTATTGCGTATTCAAAGTGACATCTCGCCCCATAGACAGTACCAACCTCCCATATCAAACAAGTTAAATCCCCTAGTGTCCAAATGTCTTATATACTCATGAGTACCAATAACTCAACAGAGTGCATATGAGGCAGGATAAGGATATGCCTACTCAGCAAACCTTAAACACAGCAATCCCCAAAAACACATTGAGATCACTCAAAATTCTTATTATTGATGATCAGCGTGTTGCTGCAACAATGCTAAAAAACGTGCTCGGTCGCATCGGTGTTCAAGATATTACGATCTCACTGAACTACGAGCATGCTATCAACAAATGTTGCCAACATGTTTATGATATTCTGTTCGTCGACTATCATCTTGATGGGATCCTAAATGGCAGTGAGCTCATTAGCTTGCTTCGTCGACGTAAGCATATCTCACCTCATTGCGGTATTATTATGATTTCTGGTGATCGCTCAACGGAGGTGATCTTAACCAGCCTATCTGTAGAACCAGATAGTTTTATCACTAAACCCGTTACCATTGAAATGGTACGTCGAAATCTCACCGCAACCCTTAACACCTGTGCCCTGCGTGCCCCTATCTATAATGCAATAGAATCTGATGGAATAACAAAAGCTATTTCAGTCTGCAAACAACAACTAAAACAAAGTGGCTATCATAAAAAAATCGAAGGATTGCTGTTAGATCTCATGATCAAAGACAATCAATGGCAGCAAGTTAAAACGTATAGCGATATATTGGAACGCCGTAATCCCTCGCCAATATTAGGGCTGATTCAAGCAAAGTATGAGCATCACCATGGTAAAACGACTGCTGCGATACATATTCTTGAAAAACAGATAGCCATCTCCCCGCTTAATATTGATCTCTATGATCAATTAGCCTGCTACCTTGAACAAAATAAACAATACTACGATGCACTTGATATTGCTAAAAAAGCATTAAAATTAACACCTAGTATCAGCCATCGAGCATTAAAAGTGGCCGAATTAGCCGCAAACTTAGAACAAATTGACGTATTAGCCACAACAGGAACAACATTGGCTAATCATTTACCCATCATTGATGTAGGGTGGATCATCTGCTTCGCAGAGTACATCGCCATTTTTGAAAAAGCCTATTTCAAAAATCACTCAATAACCTTTCGCCATAAACTAAAACAACAATTAGCGATCATTAGTAACAAGGCTCATGCCCGAATATTGCCTAGTCAGCAACCCTTTTTCACTAGTTATAGTCATATCATCACGGCGCGGTTAGCCCTAGGAAACGGGCAGACACTTAAAGCAAAACGTCGTTTACTTATCGGTCTGTCCACCTATTTTGATCAAATTTCATGTTTACCTTCCGTCATGCTCGCAGATGCCTTACCCGTGCTCATCCACTTTGGTGAAACGCAATTAATCGCTGAATTCAACCGTACTCTGGCCAACCGGGATCAGTTCGATCCACACAGTGAAAGTCGATTAAAGGATATAAGAGATAATGCTGTGATTATTAATTCCGTTCAGAGTGTAGAGGTACAACTGGCTAATTCTTATCAGCAATTGCAACAAGCACCCTCTGCGGCCATGGCTATTTACGAAGCTATTATCGATGCATATCCGCTCTGTTCAGAAGCGAATTTAGGTCGCCTTGAATGCATGATCACACTGAATTTGGTTGATAATAAAAAGCTTAAACACAGCTTACAAGCCATTGCTTCAATGCCCTTACCCGATCAGCAGTCACAATGGCGCGATCGGTTATTTGACATAATGGCAACACAGCTAGTCACACCGCAGCAGGTGAGTCTTGCACTCCCCTATAAAAAGCGCACTCAACAATTTAGGTTAACCTATTCGTCTTAAAATCAGCCGGTCACCATCTATATATGGTGACCAGCCTCCCTAGCAATGCGACTAATGGCGGCCATGGGGAGAGGTCAGATCCAACATCGGTCCTTTCGCTACAATACCAGTTGGGTTGATCGAAGTGTGGCTATAGTAGTAATGGCGCTTAATTTGATGAAAATTAACCGTTTCAGCGATACCAGATTGCTGATAAAGATCCTTGAGATATCCCTGTAAATTCGGGTAATCAGCAATGCGTTGCTTGTTGCATTTAAAGTGGCCGACATACACTGCGTCAAATCGAACTAAGGTGGTGAACAAACGCCAATCTGCCTCGGTGATCTTCCCCCCGACTAAATATCGATGGATCGCAAGGTGATCATCAACCCTATCTAACGCGGCAAAGAGATCATCATAAGCAAGATCGTAAGCCTCTTGTGTGGAGGCAAACCCACAACGATAAACCCCATTATTAATGTTAGGATAAATATAGTCATTCCAACAGTCGATCTCGTCACGCAATAGTGCTGGATAGTAATCCTGCTGATTACCGGTTATCGCATTAAATGCGGAGTTAAACATCCGGATAATGTCCGCCGACTCATTGCTAACAATCGTTTCCATCTGCTTATCCCACAACACCGGAACAGTGACCCTACCGGTGTAATCGGGCTTTGCCTTACGGTATAGCTGGTACAAGCAGGCTAGCCCATAAAGTGGTTCCGGCTGCGTAAACGCCCACCCGCTACTGCGCATATCAGGGCTCACAATAGTGACGTCTATATACGGTACCAAGCCTTTAAGCTGACGAAATATAAGACAGCGGTGGGCCCAGGGACACGCCAGTGAAACATATAAATGATAACGTCCAGGCTCGGCTTTAAAACCGGTTTGACCATTAGGCCCCACGCAACCATCGGCCGTTAGCCAGCCACGAAAACCCGCATCTTCACGGATAAACTCACCACTGTTTTTGTCGGTGTCATGCCAGATACCCTTAACTAACTTGCCCATCCCATTTTCCTCTGTCACGCGTTGATATCTCAACTATAGAAAATGACCAAGCAAAAGTCGGGAGGGAAATCTTGGTCAAGTTCATCAAATCTCTTGAACAACCCATCGCAACTCGGTTAATGGCACTCAGCTAAAATGGCTAACGTATAAACTTGTTGTAAATGAATAACAAAATCAGCGCCCCAAATGTTGCGGTGACTAAACTGCCTATATTGACCCCAGTCGCGGTGCCAAGGCCAATGAAGGATCCCACCCAACCGCCAATAAATGCGCCAGCGATACCAAGTCCCATCGTCGCAATCCAACCGCCCCCATCATCACCCGGCATCAACCACTTAGCCAATGCTCCAGCGATTAGACCTAAAATAATCCACGAAAAAATCCCCATGCGTATTCTCCACATTAACATCCCTGATGAGTGATCATAATGTTCATGCTTCCTGCCAGAACAAACTGGTATTAGCATAGTAGAAGCCTTTTACTGAAGCCATTATTGCCACCAGTAACCCGATTCATCGTCGTTATGAATGTATGTTACTATCATTGACATTACTCGGGATATCGGTTTCATGCCGACTCAATATTGGAATACCATAATGAAAGTTATATCTTTTAATATCAATGGCCTGCGCGCCCGCCTTCATCAACTTCAAGCCCTGATTGAAAAACACCAACCCGATGTGATCGGCTTACAAGAAATCAAAGTACATGATGAGGCTTTCCCGCTCGAAGACGTTGAAGCGATGGGCTACCATGTTTACTTCCATGGTCAAAAAGCCCACTACGGCGTCGCAATGCTATGTAAGCAAAAACCGATCGCGATTCAAAAAGGCTTCCCGACCGACGCAGAAGATGCGCAACGCCGAATGATCATGGCGACGTTTGAGCAAGAGAACGGCAAAACCGTCACAATCCTAAATGGCTATTTCCCGCAGGGGGACAATATTGCCCACGAGACCAAGTTCCCGGCGAAAGAAAAATTCTATGCCGATTTAATGAGCTACCTCAATAATAATCATACGCCAGATGAAGAGCTTATTATTATGGGGGATATCAACATCAGCCCGATAGATCTTGATATTGGCATTGGCCCAGTCAATGCTAAGCGCTGGCTAAAAACTGGTAAGTGCTCATTTCAGCCGATTGAGCGTGAATGGCTAGCGACACTCCTTAACTGGGGTTTTATCGATACGTTCCGCCAACTTCATCCTGACGTTGCTGATCAATATTCTTGGTTTGATTACCGCTCAAAAGGCTTTGTCGATAATCGCGGCCTGCGTATTGATGTGGTACTAGCCACCCTGTCACTGGCTGAGCGCTGTATTGACGCGGGAATCGACTACGAACTACGAGGGATTGAAAAGCCGTCCGATCACGCACCAATCTGGTCATCATTCAAATAACAGGAAAATAAGGAGTGACAATGAAGCTGTTCATCTTTGACCACTGCCCATTTTGTATCAAAGCCATGATGGTTGCAGGCTTGAAACAGGCCGATATTGAATGGGTCTATTTGCAAAATCATGATGTCGATGCTCGCATAGAAAAAGTCGGTGCCAACCTAGTTCCGATACTGCAAAAAGAAGATGGCAGCTTCATGGCCGAAAGCCTCGATATCGTAGCCTACATCGATGCCCTTGACGGCCAACCACAATTAGCCGCAGCGAGTCATGATGACAACATTGTGGCCTGGACGACACAAGCCCGCCCATTGAGTAGTCGCTTGCTTTTTCCTCGCTGGATGATGATTGAACTGCCTGAATTCCAATGCAATGAGGCCAAAGAATGGTTTACCCAAAATAAACAGACCATGATAGAGCAAAGTTTTGCCGATGCTTTTGCCAATTCAAATGAATATCTGTCTAACTTAAATGCCTCATTTACCATGCTCGATTGGTTAGTTTTGCCATCGGAGCGTGATGATCAGCTCAGTTATGATGACATTAATTTATTCCCTTCATTACGTAACCAAACCGTCATCAGAGGCGTCCAGTTTCCAGATAGAGTTCGCCAATATATCGATGAGGTGGCCACACTGACAGGGATTGCGTTATACGACGATGTCGCGGTGTAACCCCACTGCATATCACCTAACCGTTGCTTCTACATATAGAGGCAACGGTTAATTGCGCCTATCAAGCTCGCTTGGGTATACAGTTATTTGATCACGAACCAAGCATTTTTACGCTTAGTTGGATAAAATACCCGCCGCACGGATATCGCACAAATTACGCTGGATAAAACAATGATTCGCTGTATTGATAGACTGTTATTTCGCCCCGCCAATCATGCCTTAATGGTTGTTTTATTTATTTTTTCCTCATTCGGCTACACCGCAACTGATGATCATCATAAACGTACAATTCTGACCATCGTGCCAGAATATAAAGATGCGATTAGTGCAAACTTCAATCCTTATTCTCGATCCAGCATGCCGACAACGCATGAATTCATTTTTGAACCATTGATCATTTTTAATACCCTGCAAAACAACTTGCCTGAATATCGACTAGCGACTCATTACCAGCTGGATCTCGATCTAAAAGGGATCAGCTTTATTCTTCGCAAAGATGTTCACTGGTCTGATGGGACCCTGTTCACCGCTGATGATGTACTGTTTTCCTTCGCTATTATCCAACGACATCCTGAGCTTGATTCACAAGGGATCAACCAATGGGTAAAAAAAATAGAGAAACGCTCAAATCATGAAGTTTATTTCACCCTAAAGAAACCAAATGCGCTGATCGCCAATGTTTTAGTGATGCATCCAATTGTCCCTAAACACCAGTGGAAGACAGTCACGGATTTTTCTGCATTTGAGAATGCAAAGCCTATCGGCACGGGCCCCTTTACCGAGATCAGCGAGCTTGATGATAACGGCTACCTTCAATGCGCCAACCCGCGGTATTGGCAGGCAGACAAGCGCCATATTGACTGCTTGCGTTATCCGAGAGTCAGCAACAATGATGATTTTATTGCACGCATTGCAACGGGTGAATTTGATTGGAGCGGTAGTTTCATTCCAGACATTGAGCGACATTACGCCTCTCTCTCTCCGGATTTTAAATACTGGTTACCGCCTGCCAGTAATATCAGCCTGATGTTCAATTTCAAAGCTACCGATCCGGAAATTCAAGCACTATTCAATCACATCGACTTCCGTCGGGCGATCTCGATGTCAGTCCAGCGCCAACTATTGATTGATATTGCCGCTTTTGGTCAAGGTGAGCCATCGCGTTACGCATCGGGGATCAGTGAGCGATTTAAACAGTGGATAGATCCGGTGAGTACCGAGAAATACCTTCCCTATATGACATTTAATCCTCTGCTAGCTGCCAGCATGCTAGATAAACTGGGGATTATTGACCATACCGGAGATGGCTGGCGAGATCGCCCATCAGGCGATGCGTTGGAACTGTCTCTCTTAACGCCCAATGGCTGGTCTGATTTCAATACTACCGCATTATTAATCAGCGAGATGATGGGCCGAATTGGTATCAAGGTAAATACAGAACAAACCGATTTCAATCAATTTATTGAACAGCTTTCACTGGGCGATTATCAACTGGCATTAACCAACTACCCACAAGGCCCAACACCATTCCGGTATTTCGATGCGGCATTTAACAGCACGTATCAGGCAACGCAATATCCACGCTATGCGATGCATTTTTACAAAGACGCACAAATAGACAGCCTACTCGCACAATTCCCGGTTGCGGCTAATCCAGACCAGCGATTAAGCATTATTCAAAAACTTAACCAGCTCATTGCTAGTAAGCAAATCACTGTACCGTTATATAATACGGTGCAATTTTATCAATATAATACCCAGCGTTTCGAAGGCTGGTTTAGTAAAGAAAATCCGGTAGCCAGCCCGCTGGCATGGCCACAAGCACCAGAAAGACTCCTGCATGTACTGGCGTTGAAGCCGATACAACACACTGCTGTAGCATTAGACAACGTGGATAAATGAAGGAGATCTGCCGCGAAACTATTGAGTTCAGCGGCATAACCATATGACTAATTTAAGCGTTCAGGATCAGGACTTATGGCGAGAAGAGGTAGCACTACAACACTCATCTTGTAAAAAACCAATCACGCCATTTAGCATATCGTACTGCGGGACACAGTATAATGTTCGTCCATCTCGCAGTTGCTTAATCAACCCGGCAGAAACCAATCCCGAAATGTGATGAGATAATGTTGAGCCTGGGATCCCTAGCTCTTCTTGCAGTTTGCCAACGGGTAAACCATCATATCCCGCTTTCACCAAATGCTTATAGACACACAGCCGTGTCGGGTGGCCTAATTCTTTCAGCGCCTTAGCGACCACATCGAGATCCATCATCACTCTCCAAGTCAATTAATACTTCGATAATAACAGAAATAACCAGTTCAAATCTATCTCACACCATTGTCTGGCTCGGCCTACGCCATACCACTATCGAGCAATAACAAGAGATAAATCTAAAACGCCTCCACTAACACATTGAATTTCATTGATTAGGTTCACATTTAGGTATCTTGATAAGAATTAGGTATAATTCTGCGCCACTCAATATTCTCCTACGAGATCGATAATGAAAACATTTATTCCAGGTAAAGATGCCGCGCTTGAAGTGTCTATCGAGCATTTTCAGTCCAAGCTAAAGCAACTTGGTTTTAATATTGAAGCAACCTCATGGATTAACCCTATCCCTAATGTGTGGTCTGTGCATATGCATGATATTGATGCACCAATGAACATCACCAAGGGTAAGGGTGTTACCAAAAAAGCCGCTTTAGCATCAGCCCTGGGAGAATATTTCAAGCATCTATCCGCTAACTCTTTCTACGCTGATTATTATCTGGGGGAAGACATTGCCAACAGTGCATTTGTCCATTACCCAAATGAAAAATGGTTCCCAATCGAATTAGAGGAAAATTTGCCACCAGAAGGGATCTTGGATGAGCACCTAACCCAATTTTACGATCCAACCATGGAGCTGTTGGGTACCGATCTGGTCGATTTACAATCGGGCAATATGGCACGCGGTGTCTGCTGTCTGCCTTTTGAGCGTCAAAGCGATAAAGAAACGGTATACATCCCGATGAATATCATTGGTAATCTGTATGTTTCAAATGGCATGTCTGCAGGCAACACCAAGATGGAAGCCCGTACTCAAGGCTTGTCTGAAGTCTTCGGACATAGCATCAAGAACCGCATTATTGCAGAACGTATCAGCCTACCAGAGATCCCGGCTCACGTGATCAACCGCTACCAGAGCATTAAAGAGTCCATTGATACCTTAGAAGCTAAAGGTTTCCCAATTTACTGCTATGACGCCTCACTCGGTGGTAAATATCCGGTGCTCTGTGTGGCCTTACTGAATCCGAAAAACAGCACCTGCTTTGCTGCTTTTGGGGCTCATCCTCGTTTCGAGGTTGCTTTGGAACGCGCGGTTACTGAATTACTGCAAGGCCGTGATCTGAAAGATTTAGACGTTTTCCCAGCGCCATCATTCGACAACGAACAAGTGGCCGATCACCATAACCTTGAAACTCACTTCATTAATTTTTCAGGCCTTATCTCTTGGGAGCTGTTCAAAAATGAAGCCGACTTTGATTTTGTTGACTGGAATTTCAATGGTAGTTCAGAGGAAGAATTTAATCACCTGATGGGGATTTTTGCCAAAGAAAATAGCGAAGTTTACATCACTGACTACAATCACCTAGGCGTAGATTGCTGCCGTATCATCGTACCTGGCTGGTCTGAAATCTACCCGATTGAAGAATTAATCGAAGCCAATAATAATGTTGCAATGGAACTACGTGAGACGTTCCTAGCGCTGCCAAGTGTCGAATGGGATGCGGAACAATATGCCGAAATGTATAGCATCTTAGAAGAAGAAGACTTTGATGACGCTAACCGCTTATACGAAATTATTGGCTTAGTTCCTCAAGCAGGTGATGCGTGGCAGACC
This sequence comes from Photobacterium nomapromontoriensis, assembly GCF_050336815.1. NCBI lineage: Bacteria > Pseudomonadati > Pseudomonadota > Gammaproteobacteria > Vibrionales > Vibrionaceae > Photobacterium > Photobacterium nomapromontoriensis. The sequence continues at coordinate 75,435 of NZ_JAKJSL010000038.1, read as the reverse complement.
CTGCGTATTGGCGAGCTTAAATGCTTACTCGCACTGGCGGGTGGTGATCTCGAATTGGCACTTGAGCAAGCCCGCTGGTGTGTCGATTACAATGTGTCAACCTATTCAGCAGAACGTGCCTGTTTCTTCCGATGTCTGGTTGCCAGCTTGCAACTGGTCCTAGATGAAAATCGTGATCCTGAACAATACAAAGCCGTTTTTGAACGTATGTACGGGAAAGAAACGGTGGCTGCGGCATGGGGTTCAATTGAAGGCACCGTGCGCTTCTATGGCCTAACCGCAGGCGATCTCAGTATGAGTCAGTTCCCTGCGCACCAAAAACTGCTGGCGTCTTACCATAAACTACAAGCCGCCAAGCAAGCCAACGCGTAATTACATCACTAAATCGCACTTTTTCCCATGCCAGCCTTCGTGCTGGCATGGCTTAAACTGTACTTTGATTACACACCATTAAATTCATAAATTCAAAAAAAGTTGAACGTAATGGCTGTTTTTTCGACATTGTTATGACACTTTATTAGTATCACTCACTGAAAATACTCACCTCGTTACAAAACAAAAAAATAAAATAATAAACAATCACTTAAGAATAAAATACTCTCATCAATTCCATTTTAAACCTCTACTTTGATTATTAAATTTCTTTCATAGTCCCTAACATTTAGACTTTACACTCAATTTTTTTTAGGTATCTTCTTAGAATATTTTAGCGAGAGTGATCAAGATCAATTCCATTTTTATGGACAAACGGTACACTGCGTTCAAATTTGGTGAAAATTAATTACATTCACGTAGCGCAGCACCTGAATCGGTAACTTTTCAGGCTACAAGATTGTATTTACACCAAAACAATAAGAATTATTTTTAACGTAGAACGAGGCACTTATGTCATCACAAGAAAGAAGTTATCAGGAGCTACACCGCCCTGCATCTGACTTCGCTAGTCGTTCAGACTATCTTGATCATGAGCTAAAAATCATGAAGCCGCGTCGCTGGAAGCTAAACCTTCCTGGGCGTGATTTCCGTTTTGAACTGGAAGATCTGGTTCCTGCACTAGCAGGTACTATTGGCATTATCGCGATGTACTCTGCGGTAATGATGTCCTGGGCCGAAGGCCTAACTGCAGCTTGGGATCACGTCAATCTTGGTAAAGAGTTCGCGATCGAAGTTGCACGTGTAGAAATGTTAATTCCAGCGTTGCTTTTCTGTGTTCTTGCTTCGGGCTTTTTCAACCCGCGCGCGAACCTTGCAGGCAACCATGGGCCAATGATCCCTCTTATCGGCACGATCGCTCTTGCCGGTGCACACCCTCTGGCATTGGCTCTTTTAATTGGTGTTTTTGGCCTAATTTTGAGCTTCCTAAAAGGTGGGTCGAAACTGGTTAATCTCACCTCAGAAGGCACCGCTGGTGGTTTGCTGATATTCTTAGGTTTGACAGGCACCATGAGCCAAATCACGTCAATCCAGGAATGGGCTGTTGGCCTTCAATCACCAACGGTTGAGGCGGGCAGCATGGGGTATGTCGGCTTAATTGTTCTTGCAGTAACGATTGCGCTTTACGCATTCCTTGCAAAAGTGAACAAGCGTTGGTTGGCTATTCCTGTTTGTGCAGTTACAGGCCTAAGCATTGCGCTAATTCTTGGCGCGGGCTTTGACATCAAGTTTGTAACAGAAACAGGTTTACCAAACCTAAATCCAGTTTACTGGTGGGGCAATACAGAACAAGGTTGGATGCTTGGTCTACCAAACATGCAACACTTCATTGCATCGCTACCATTTGCCATTCTAGCTGTTGCTATGTGGTCGCCAGACTTCCTTGGCCACCGTATTTTCCAAGAGCTAAACTATCCAAAAGGTGCCGATAAAGTACTGATGGATGTTGATGATACTATGACCATGTGTTCTGTTCGTCAAATGGTTGGTACCGCAGTGGGCGGTGGTAACATCACGTCGTCTTGGGGTACTTACATGATCCCTGCGGCAATCGCGAAACGCCCAATCCCAGCAGGTTCAATCTTGCTTGGTCTATTAGTGATGATCATTGCTATCCTTGGCTTCCCGATGGATATCGCGGTATGGCCTCCGGTAATGCGTGTTGCACTTCTTGTCGGTGTCTCACTGCCACTACTTGAAGCGGGTATGCAGATGGTTAAAGATGCGAAAGGCTCACAGGCCGCAGGTATCTGTATCTTCGCCTCTGCTGTTGTTAACCCTGTATTGGCGTGGGCGCTAACCATGCTACTGGACAACAACGGCCTGATCGGCGATAAAGAGCGCGCAGCGCGTCTATCTTTCGCTGACAAAGTTATTATTCCTGTAGGCGTACTAGTGATCTGTGTGGTTGCTATGCTTGCAGTCGGTATGTTTGAAGACCAGTACGGTATTCCAGCACTACTATAATAATGAAGGGCAGTGTTCATACACTGCCCTCTCTCATTGGTGTTTGCTAGCACTAATACGAATAATCAAATCGTGTAATATGTCTATTCGATTATCCGTATTATTGTTACTAAAAGTGTGTTGTCCGTTCTTGGACGGGGCTGGCTCAACAGTCTACGCAACACGTGTTTTTTCTACTAAAAAGGTAGGTATGTCATGGCAGAGCAATTTGCTGCATGGGAAGGCTTCACAGCTGGTGATTGGCAGAACGAAGTAAACGTTCGTGACTTTATCCAAAAAAACTACACTCCTTTCGAGGGTGACGGTTCTTTCCTAGAAACAGAAGCGACTCCAGCTACAGCTAAGCTTTGGGCTGCTGTAATGGAAGGCATCAAGCAGGAAAACGCGACTCACGCACCTGTTGATTTCGATACAGACGTTGTTTCTACTATCACTGCACATGATGCAGGCTACATCGACAAAGAACTTGAAACTATCGTAGGTCTTCAAACTGACGCGCCTCTTAAGCGTGGTTTGATCCCTAACGGTGGTATCCGCATGATCGAAAACTCATGCAAAGTATACGGTCGTGAACTAGATCCTACTATCAAGAAAGTTTACTCAGAGCTTCGTAAAACACACAACCAAGGTGTTTTCGATATCTACACACCTTCTATCATCAAATGTCGTAAGTCTGGTGTTCTAACTGGTCTTCCTGATGCATACGGCCGTGGTCGTATTATTGGTGACTACCGTCGTATCGCACTATACGGTATCGACAAGCTAATGGCTGATAAGCTAGCTCAATTCACTTCTCTAGAAGAAATGTTTGAGAAAGGCGAAGATCTTCAAATGACTATGCAACGTCGTGAAGAGATCTGTGAACAGCACCGTGCTCTTGGTCAAATCAAGACTATGGCTGCTAAGTATGGTTGTGATATCTCTCTTCCTGCAACAACTGCACAAGAAGCTATCCAATGGACTTACTTCGGCTACCTAGCTGCTGTTAAATCACAAAACGGTGCTGCAATGTCTCTAGGTCGTACTTCGACTTTCCTAGACATCTACATCGAGCGTGATATCGCTGCAGGTAAGATCACTGAAGCCCAAGCTCAGGAAATGATCGACCACTTCGTAATGAAACTACGTATGGTTCGCTTCCTACGTACTCCTGAGTACGATGAGCTATTCTCTGGTGACCCAATCTGGGCAACAGAATCAATGGGTGGTATGGGTCTTGACGGTCGTACACTAGTTACTCGTTCAAACTTCCGTTTCCTAAACAGCCTATACACTATGGGTCCTTCTCCAGAGCCAAACATCACTGTTCTTTGGTCTGAGCAACTACCTGTAGGCTTCAAGAAGTTCTGTGCGAAGGTATCTATCGATACGTCTTCTATCCAGTACGAAAACGATGACCTAATGCGTCCAGACATGGACTCAGACGATTACGCAATCGCTTGTTGTGTATCTCCAATGGTTGTTGGTAAGCAAATGCAGTTCTTCGGTGCTCGTGCTAACCTTGCTAAGACTATGCTTTACGCAATCAACGGCGGTATGGATGAGAAGCTTAAGATTCAAGTAGGTCCTAAGACTGAAAAAGTAACTGCTGAAGTTCTTGATTATGCAGATACTATGGATCGTCTAGATCACTTCATGGATTGGTTAGCAACGACTTACGTTTCTGCGCTAAACGCTATTCACTGGAGCCACGATAAGTACAGCTACGAAGCATCGCTAATGGCTCTACACGATCGTGATATCAAGCGTACAATGGCTTGTGGTATCGCAGGTCTATCTGTTGCTGCTGACTCACTATCTGCAATCAAGTTCGCTAAAGTTAAGCCTATCCGCGACGAAGATGGCATCGCTATCGATTTCGAAATCGAAGGTGACTATCCTAAGTTCGGTAACAATGACTCACGCGTTGATGACATCGCATGTGACCTTGTTGAGCGCTTCATGAACAAGATCCGTACTCACAAAATGTACCGTGATGCGATCCCTACTCAGTCTATCCTTACTATCACTTCTAACGTTGTGTACGGTAAGAAGACTGGTAACACACCAGACGGTCGTCGTGCAGGTGCTCCTTTCGCACCAGGTGCTAACCCAATGCACGGTCGTGACGAAAAAGGCGCTGTAGCTTCACTTACTTCTGTAGGTAAACTACCGTTTGCACACGCTAAAGATGGTATTTCTTACACCTTCTCTATCGTTCCAAACGCACTAGGTAAAGATCTTGATACTCAAGAAACTAACCTAGCTGGTCTAATGGATGGTTACTTCCACCATGAGTCAGGCATCGAGGGTGGTCAACACCTAAACGTTAACGTTCTTAACCGCGAAACTCTAGAAGACGCAGTTAAGCACCCAGAGAACTACCCACAGTTAACTATCCGTGTATCGGGTTATGCTGTGCGTTTTAACTCTCTAACTGCTGAACAGCAGGCTGACGTTATCGCTCGTACTTTCACAGCATCTCTATAATTGAGTGCTGATCTCTTCTGTGCTGCTTAGGTAGCCGAAGAATATAAACCGGCCTATATGGCCGGTTTTTTTATATCGGCTTGTTCCCCCTCAAAATCGCATCTTCTCGACATAAAAAACAAATATCGTACAATTCAATACAAACACGTTTTTATGTAAAATAATCTCTATTTTTCAACTTGTTACAGGTTAAATAATATTACAATATCATCCTTAATACAGGATAATTCAACCTCTTAGCTTGCACCGTGTTGAGTATAAGAAATTAGGCTCGTAGTATGCCCTACACGACAACTCCGTTTAAATATCACTTATGTCCACACCAATGTCTTTAATGCATCTTGCAAAACTTACCTATCCTGATGAGCTGGCTGAAAAATACCATCCATTGTGGCAATACCGACTGAAATTCCTTTTACGTGCATCACTCTTCCGTTCATCATTAAACAGACTACAAACTGGCATTGCGCCTGATATGCTGGAAAAATTACTGACGCTGCATAACCGCTTTCTTGAAAAGCCTATGCGGCCCTATTTAACCGTCAAAGGCTCCCCGGCTCAGCGGGCAGAGAAGGTAGTGAAGCACTATCAATTTGTCTCGCAATATTTACCCGTCGTAACAACCCAGGCCATCTATCAAGCACAACCGGGTTTAGAGCTAACTCGCTTTAGTGTCAACGATGACGATTACCGTCTCGCGATTATGTTTGATGCGCGTTATCAAAAAGAAGGAGAAATGACATTAAAGCTACTTGATAGTAAAGGGCTGCCTTTCTACGCAGTGTCATTTTCTATTATGGATGGAGAAAAGGGGCGAGAACTGGCAATCGGTGGAATCCAGGGGCCATCAAGCTCAGCTGAAAACAACGTGAAAATCAAAGCCCTTACAAAAACACTTCATGGTTTACGACCAAAAGACTTAATGATCAAAATGCTGACTATCATAGCGAATATTTGGCAAGTCGATCATATTCTGGCGGTCCGTAACCGCGCGCACATCTATCGCGCCCGCCGTTATGAGAAAGGAAAAGTAAAAGCAGATTATGATGCCCACTGGCGGGCATTAAATGCGGCTGAATATAACCGCGATTTTGTCGAGTTAAGTAACATAGACATCCGTAAGGCACCAGAAGAAATATCACGCCCTAAGCGAGCTATGTACCGCCGTCGCTATGAATGGCTAGATCTCATGACAGAAACGTTGGAACAAAAACTGCGTCTTCGCCCTCAACCTAACAAGTAGACATTGACCTTGCTATACGCCCATCTCAACACATGATGGCGCATAATTAAAGATAAAACCGGCCTATTCGTGTCGGTTTTTATTCGATTTTTTTCAGTAAATACTTCTGACCACTCATTTATTTATCAAATAGCGATCGCTATCAAAACAAACGTACTATTCGGTATTGGATAAGATCCGGTATAATCCAATCAACTTTTGCAATATACCCAAGTCACCTCAAGATGCAGGGTTCAGAGTGAGCTCAGCGCTTTCAATGCTAGGAAAATGTCTGAATGAATGATGTTCCTATCAAGGACATTTGACACTGAAGTGATTGCATTGAATCACTTCCGAGGGCGAGATTTATTAACGTCTACTCCTCGTTGCTAATTTTTAACGTAGAACCACTATGTCTACAAATCTACGCCTTAATTAGCAGCCAATACCTTTTCGCTGAAACGAGCATCTTGAGGTAACTTGCGTATTCATTAATGCTCAATGGAATCGAGCGTCTACTTAGCACTAGATAGTTTCTGTTATTGTCTCATCAAGGACTGACAATTAACGAATCGCAGTAGGTCCATGGTCTTTAATGTTGCACACCAAAACCGTTCTAGTCGTTGATGACAGCCATATAATCCAGCAGACAACCAAAGCCGTCCTCTTAAAAGCAGGCTTTACCTCAAGCCAGATTTATACCGCCAGTAATGCTGCCGATGGACTACTGCTATGCAAGGCAAACACGATTGATATTTTGCTACTGGATTTTAACCTCGGCAACGGCCAGTCTGGACTTCAGCTTCTAGAGCAATTACATCGTTTGCGGTTACTCGACCACCATCCTCTGGTTCTCATTATCACCGCTGACGATTCTCTACCTATCGTCATGGCCTTTGCCGAGTTTGAGCCAGACGATTACCTAATCAAACCCCTACGCCAAGATATTTTACAGCAACGCCTCAGGATTAATTTTAGTCAGCAAGAGCTAAACAATACCGTATGGCAGGCTTATCGCACTCACACTGTCACGGGAGCAAAACACGCTCTGCAGCAGGCGAGCAGTGAAAAAAGCTTTCGTTTAGCCATTACGCACCTGTGTAAGAGACTGGCTCGCAATGATATGAGTGAGGCAGCTATATCGATATTAACCAGCGTGACCCAGCAACATAATTACCTACCAGCCAAGCTGTTACTGGCCGAATTATTACACCGGACAGGTCAAAATATACCTGCATGTAAATTAATCAATGACATGCTTAAGATACATCCTCGGCATATTAAGGTCCTTGATCTTGCCGCCCGCACCTATTTTGCTAATCAGCACTTTAAACAAGGCTATGAAGCTTGGGTGCAAGCTCATCAGCTCAGCCATTATAATTTTGAACGCGTATTTGGTCTGCTACTGATCGAGCTAGCGCTGTTCTCCGAACGTGGCCACATCGATAAAATTGTCCGTGACGGTAGCCGACTATTACCAAGTTCAATGTGGGATAACAATGACCGACGATGCTTGTTGGCCTGGGGGATGTTGCAGCAGCCGAACAAATCTCACTATTCACTAGAAAAACTATGGTGTGGCATTAGCCAGAAACAGGGGATCATGACCTCCGAGCGGCCTTTTTTACAGCTGTTAAACGCCTGGCAAAAAATCCAGCAAGGACACACTTTAATGGCATTCAAACAGCTAAAGAATATCCACCAAAACCATGAGACCAAGTACAGTTATGGCTTTCAATTTATCTTATTCAATATTTATCAGCAACTGGGTATGCGTACGGCTATGCGACAAACCCTTGCAAAGGCAGCATTGCTTTGTACTCAAGAAACCTATGGCAGCCATAGAGCGATAAAGTATCAATGGATTAAAGAGTATCGCTACCTCCTAACCGAGGATACTGAGTATCACAACGCATTACGATGCTACGAACACTCACCTAAGCAGGCTACTTCTGCCATTTTAAAAGCTTGGCAACACAATCGTTTTGACATCATGCTGGCTTACTCTCTGATCAACCTGTATTGCGATAACTTGATTGAGCTGAATCAGGCAACACGTGAAACCTTTATCCAAGCCCGCTGGGTCTTTGAATCATTACCGCAGAGACCCGCATGGTACAGCCAGTTGCAAGACACCAATTCCATCTTACAAACACCAGTCCAGACCATGACAACACAAGCCAAAGGGCAGATCACCGTATGACCCGATTATTGCTGTGCATACTATTATTACTCCCTAACATTGTTTGGGCCGATAGCCACAACAAAACAATCTTAAAAGTGGGCTATCCGGCGTTTGACTGGGCTCCTTTTTCCTACGTTTCAGAGGATGGTAAGGTATCAGGTCTACTGCCCGCGCTGTTTGATGAAATGGTAAAAGACAGTGATTTCACCATAGAGACGCACCTCTACCCAAACTTCTCAGAGGTTCTGCAAGCTATCGATAATAATGAAATCGATATTCTGGTTGGTGTCTCATCCACGTATGAACGACAAAAAAACATGGCATTTAGTCAGCCGTTGATGATCATCCCCATGGCGGCGATTACCAGAACAAGTTCACTTCATAATATTCATCAACTCAATGATAAGCTCATTGCCCTTGAGCAGGGATTTGCTATCGGTGAACAATTCCAGCAATTAGCCGCGAATAAACTTCAGCTGGTCTCTTTCCCGACCAGTAACCAAGCGTTTATTGCCGTAGAACACGGTACAACCGATGCCTATATTGGTAATGCCATCACGCTTGATGAGATGCAAAACCATCACAACACCGAAGGTAAGCTCCACTTAAATTTACTTGAAGATGTCCCCTATGAACGTCTGTATATCACGGCGCATAAGCAGCAAGAAAATATTATCACCGAATTGGATAAAGCCCTGGATAGATTGACCCCAGATGCGTTAGCGACGATATACAATACCTGGTTATCAAAAAATCAGCAGGCGCTTTTATCCCACAATAACAGTCTCAACCTCACTGACGAAGAATCAGCTTGGTTAGAACAACGAAATAGGCTCAAGATCGCCTACCATCCCAGCGATTATCCCTTTCAGTTTACTGATGAGGACGGCAAGATGGCGGGCCTCGGCGCAGACGTGCTTAACCAGCTAACCCAGCAACTCGATATCACCATGGTGCCTATCGTCAATGCTAATTTTAACGATATTTTGGCACAGCTGGATGCTGGGACATTGGATGCTGTCGCTGCAGTAACCTGTACACCAGAGCGACTCCAAATCCTCAACTGTACCCAGCCTTATAGTCAAGAAAAATGGGTGATGGTAGCGCCTGTCAGTCATAACCAAGACTATATCAATACGCAAATCCGCATTGGTAGTGTTGCTAACCAATTTGGGGAGATACTGACCACACAGCTTTATTCGCAAAACCCGATTATCCTGTATCCCGATAGCAAAGCCTTGTTGCAGGCGATCGAGAACAACGAAATTGATACCGCCGTGATCTCACTGGCCAGCGCATCACAACTGTTGCAAGGGCCGCTTCTTGGCAAACTCCGGGTACTCGCCTCCAAAGTCGACAGACAAGCTCAACCTGTCGGCATTGCCATGTCACTGCATAATTCATTATTAAAAGATATTTTGAATAAAGCCATGGCGGCCGTACCACCGGATCAATTAATTAGTATTAAAAATAAATGGAACACCGTCACACTGACCAGCGGAATATCAATCAACCAAATCGCCTTATGGGCAATTGGGTTAATAGGACTTATAACGGTGATCATTGCGACCTTTCTTTATTGGACGAGGAAACTCAATAATGAAATTCGCCAACGCAAAAGTATTGAAGAAAAGCTAACCTACCTGACCAATAATTTTGACGGTATCCTGCTACAGCACCACCAGCGAAGTAAAGACCCTGAAGATATTGAATTATTATTTGTCAGCGATACCATCACCGACCTCATCGGACTGCCAGCTCAGACTCTCCGAGACCGTCCAGCATTGATTGTTGACTTACTTCGTCAGCGCAATGACAGTAACTGGTTATTTACTGAAATACGCCGTGCTATTACCCGCGGTTATTGGCAAACAGAGCTACAGTTACAGTCCACAGGAAGCCAAAAACAGTGGATAGAAATCCGCAGCCAAATCCTGCCTCTGAATAACGGATGGCAGTGGACCAGTATCCTGATTGATATCAGCGAGATGAAAAAGCAACAACTTGAACTCGAACGTGCTCGGACGCTGGCTGAAAGTGCAACTGAGGCGAAATCCCGCTTCCTGGCCATGATGAGTCATGAGATCCGCACACCGATCAGCGGAATGATGAGCCTGCTAGAGCTAATGGAACCCTATGCCAAACACCAACCCAATATTGGTAGCATCTACACAAACCTGAATCACTCAGCTCATAACCTGCTGAATATCGTTAATGATGTGCTCGACTTTTCTAAAATTGAAGCGGGTAAACTGACCCTATCACCCGTACCTAGCATGCTCACAGAACTGATCAGCACGCTGGTACAACCGCATGTTATTCATGTGCAGCAAAAAGGACTCACCTTTCAGCTTTGGCAAGATCCATCCGTGGCTACCCAGCTATATGTCGATGAACTCCGGCTGAAGCAAGTACTGAACAACCTACTCAATAACGCCTCTAAATTTACCGAGCAAGGAACAATCTCGCTATTAATTGACGTGGTTGCCCAAGATGATATACATCAAACGTTACGATTTACAATAACAGACACAGGGATAGGGATCAGCGAACAGGATATCGGAAAACTATTCCAACCGTTCGAACAAGCGGATGTCAGTACAGAGCGACGTTTCAACGGGACCGGACTCGGACTCTCAATTTGTCGTCAAATAGTGACGCTGATGGGGGGCGAAATAAATGTAGCAAGTACACCACAGCAAGGTACATCATTTAGTTTTAGTCTGGTCACAAAGATCATTACACCAGCCAACCAGCCAATACTGGATCGGCGCTGCGGCCTTGTAGGTCGTACACTAAGCAATGACATCGCACTGCCACACTACCTGTCTTACTGGCAGTGTAAGACATTCAACGGAGAACCAAATTCTGTCACTGAACTGGCAAAGTGGGTTAATCAACATCAATTAGACACCGTGTTTATCTCTCATCACTGGATGAACCAGCACTGCAATGACATCGCTTGGGATCCCTTGTGTTCAACAATACGGGTGATCGTAATGTCTGATGCCGTAATGTTCTCCCCCGAGCCCATGGCTAATGGTTGGATCATTTCCGCGATGCCGCTACTTCCATGTCAGTTGTATCATGCGCTGGTCACTCATGCCGAGTCGCCACTCAACGTCCTGCATGAACACATGGAAGAACCGCTACTGACAATCAGTCGCGAACAGGCAATAGTGCGGGGACAGTTGCTACTCGTCGCTGAAGATCACCCGATCAACCAACAAATCATCAAACAGCAGCTACAACGATTAGGCTATTATGCTGATATCGTCGACAATGGGCTTTTAGCATTAGAGGCGCTCGATCAGCAACGCTACGCCTTATTAATCACTGATTGCCATATGCCAATATTAGATGGTTATGGATTAATCAAAGCCATACGCCAGAAACAAGCACTCATACCGGCTTCGGATTCACACCCGAACTTTCAGCTACCCGTTATCATGTTGACAGCCAATACCACGACCAGTGAAACTGAATACCTTGATAAGCATGGATTTGATGCATATTTAACCAAGCCTGTATCCATCCCTGTCTTGGCTGAGACCTTAGCGCACTGGCTGCCATCCTCCCCCAATGAGCCTTCTTTCACGCCTGATGATATCTGGGATCTGGGGGAGTTTCTTCCACCAGCCAACACTGATAAGGCAGAACCCATTGATTGGGCATTCGATCTCCCACAATCGGCCCCCACTGTTGATGATATTTGCATTAGCATGCACTCTGACGCTAATATCAATATGCCAAACGGGCCAATTGCGATTCAACAGCTGATCAGCATGTTTGGTGAGCCTTCCGTCTGCATTGAATTTATGCACCAGTATCTCACGAGCTGTCAGATAGACTATAGTGATCTTGCTATCGCCGTAGACAACCTTGATATTGAAGCCGTCCAACAAATCAGCCACAGAATGAAAGGCGCAGCAAAAATGATGGCATATCATGCAATGGCCAATCACTGCGAAACCATAGAGCAAATGGCAATGATTGGTAATATAGAACACACCACGCTACCGAATACATTGAGTCTTATCACTGCGCTGCAAGATCAAGTGGAACAACTGTAATGCATATATTACTGGTCGAAGATCACCCCTTCCAGCAACAAGTCCTGACCAACCAGATCAAGCAGGCGAATCATAGCCACCACGTTATATCTCTTGCCTCCACAGGTAAGGAGGCACTAACACATATGGCTGCGTATAAGCCAGATATTTTAATTTGTGATCTGAATATGCCCGAAATGGATGGCATAACATTCTTAAGCCATCTCGCTCAACAGAAATATCAAGGGGGGATTATTATATCCAGTGCTGCCAGCCCGTCTGTCATTCGCTCCGTCGGAAAAATGTGTCAAAACTACCAACTTGAACTCATCGGCACACTGACTAAACCCACGTCATTTGACAACCTTCACCAGTTACTGGATAAAGCCGAGCTTTATCTGGCATCCCGCTTTAACCAACCTATAATACCGGATATAAATCAGGTTAGTTTAACCGCGAAAGATATCACCGCAGCGTTGGCTGAAAAATGGTTTGTTCCGCATTTTCAGCCGATTGTTGATCTCAAAACCGGGCAATGGGTGAGCTGCGAAGCCCTGATCAGAATGCAACATCCGACCTTTGGCCACTATACGCCGGAAAGCTTTATTGAGCAGCTCTCATCGCAGGGACAAGATGCTGATCTAGCTATGCTAACAATCCACTACATCCTCACTCACGCCCCATTGTTACAAGGTCGTAAGGTGGCAGTGAATATTACCCCACAGACCCTTATCGCTGATGGTTTTGTCGACAAAATCATTGCCCTAGCCCAGCCATTCCCAACCATAAGCCAGCTCATTTCCTTTGAAATCACAGAGTCTGACGCCTTAGAGAATACAGGACTGGGGTTAGAAGCTGCATCCCGATTAGGCATGTATGGATTCAAACTCTCGATTGATGATTTTGGCACTGGCTACTCATCCCTCAAGCAACTTGAACTACTCCCTTTTGAATCACTTAAATTAGACAGAGGCTTTATTCAGGCATTGCCAGACAGCATGACCGCACAAGCTATTGTCGAAGCCAGCCTGCTATTAGCAACCCGGCTATCGCTGCTGACTATCGCTGAAGGCGTAGAAAATCGACAACAATGGCATCTGCTTGAGCAAATGGGGTGCCAATGGGCGCAGGGATTTTATATCAGCAAACCTATTCCAGTTCACGAACTGGCCCTCTGGCACGCAAATTGGCAACAAAAAGTGACTCATCAGCACCAAAACACCTGCTGGCAGACTGATTAAAGGCCAATACATTCTCGACCCAATTATCATATTGAGGATACGGATGTATTTAGCTACTTTCGCTGTGTCGTTTGTAATAAAATAACACCCAAAACACGCATAAGCGGAGAAATTACGTAATGTCAGCAATCGGTCGAATCCACTCTTTTGAAACCTGCGGTACCGTTGATGGTCCGGGGATCCGTTTCATCGTCTTTATGCAGGGCTGCCTGATGCGCTGCCAGTATTGCCACAACCGAGATACTTGGGATTTGCATGACGGTAAAGAAATCACTGTCGATGAATTGATCAAAGAAGCGACATCTTACCGCCATTTCATGAATGCTTCTGGTGGCGGCGTGACGGCCTCTGGCGGTGAAGCGATGCTTCAACCAGAATTCGTCCGTGATTTTTTCCGCGCAGCCCAAGCACAAGGTATTCACACCTGCCTCGATACCAATGGCTATATTCGTAAGCATACTGACGTGGTGGATGAACTGCTGGATGCCTCTGATCTGGTCATGCTGGATCTCAAACAGCTTGACGACAGCATTCACAAAAATTTGGTCGGCGTGCCTAATAAGCGCGTATTGGACTTTGCTCGCTACCTACATCAGCGCGGTCAGAAAACGTGGATTCGCTACGTGATTGTTCCCGGCTATACCGATGACGAACGTTCCGCTCACCTCTTGGGTGACTTTATCAAAGATATGGATAACATCGAGAAGGTCGAGCTGCTGCCCTACCACCAGCTCGGCGAGCACAAATGGGAAGCGATGGGCTTTGATTACCCATTAGCAGGTGTAAAACCACCATCAAAAGAAGTGATGGAAAATATCAAAGCAATCATCAGTAGCTATACTCAAGCCAAAGTAATGTATTAATTCCCCTAGCGATATAAGAAAGGAGAGCAAATGCTCTCCTTTTTATTAATTGTATTGCACAGTTCTTGCGCTACGACCTGTTTTCAAGGTGTATAGCAATATAGACGCTGTATCCCACAGTAAAACATCAATAAATCTTACAAAAATCAAGCATCAATAATAATGATATGTATTGATACGCACATTCACGTCAAATATTGTCACACAAACCAGAACACAACTAAATGTTGTTGTAATATTACACAATAACACTCATTTCGCTGCAGTTTAATCCAGTCAAAAAAGAAGGTAACGCAAAAATACGCCATTATGCATTAATATTGATATAAGTAACTATGTGGAATATCATCAATTAAAATGATACTTTTACATTTCACCTTTTCGATCTTTTATCATCCGAATCGCCTCTCGGCGAATACAATCACGCAGTGGGTTTTCAATCGAATCTGCTCGCCAAATAAACGATAAAGTCCGTTGCATATTCAGCTCAGGAACATTCAATGCGACTAATTCACCACGGTTGATATACTTAACTACGTCCAAATAAGGCAAGCAACTTAAGTATGGCCCATTCTTCACCAATGTTCTAAGTACAGGAATTTGCTCATATTCACGCCAAACATCCAGGTCTTCGATCACCCCATGTAACGCACTCTCAAAACTTTTCCGGGTACCAGCACCTTGTTCACGTAAAACCCACTTAGCCTGCTCAAGCTGAGCAAAACTGACCGTTTCCAAATTTGCATACGGATGATGCTTCGAGGCAATAATCACTAAGTGGTCATGGCACCACACTTCTTGCTCAAGCCGACTATCATCACAACGGCCTTCAATAATCCCTAACTCAGCATCAAAATTACGAACATTATCAACAACTTTTTGAGCGTTTCGCACATCAAGTTGAATCCTTAATTCTGGAAAGTCTTTATCAATAATACTGATAAGGTCAGGTAACAGGTGCTCAGCCGCCGTCTGGCTTGCCGCCACCATAATTTCACCGCTCACGATATGCTGATCGTAAAAACCTAATTCAATCTGCTGAGCATCAAACAATAACTGTTTGGCCCGTGGGCGAAGCCAGGCCCCCCAGTAAGTCAGTGCCATCTGCTTACCTTGACGTTCAAACAGTGCCCGACCAAGTAACTTTTCTAACTGCGATAACGCCATACTGGCCGCAGACTGAGTTAAGGCCAGGTTTTCTGCAGCCTTGCTGACACTCCGCGTACTGGCAACCTCTTCAAAAACAGCCAGTTGCTTGAGCGAATAACGCATAAATATTCTCCCTGAATAACGCGACTAAATGCGTGAACGCAAGCATATCAAGATAAGTGATGAGAGTTAAAATAAATATCAATTTTACTCACTGTTTTTTAAAGAGTTATTCTGACTGGGCTCACTATCCACAGCAAGGAGGAAACGTGACGTTATCAAGCAATCTGTGTTTAACCCATCCCGGTCTGAGTATCGGTCTATTACAAGGAGGCTATTGAGATGGGCGCGGCAACAACATCCAGTAGCAATAATCTCACTCCGAAAGAGATGATGAAACAAGCGGAGTATTATGCGGTCGGTAAGGCATCGAAGCCAACCCGCACCACCATTGCTCTCGCAATCACTGCCGGTGTATTCATTGGTCTAGCATTTGTATTTTATATCACCGTCACCACGGGTAATACCGTGATGAACTGGGGCGTAAATCGAATGTTAGGCGGAATCGCTTTCAGTATGGGCCTGATTCTGGTGGTTATTTGTGGTGGTGAGCTATTCACCAGTACCGTACTGTCATCCATTGCCCGTGCCAACCGCCACATCACAACAGGCAAAATGCTGGCAACGTGGGGCAAGGTGTACTTTGGCAACTTTATTGGCGCCATGTTGCTACTCCTATTGGTAACCACAGCAGGTTTGTACCAGCTCGATGGCGGCCAGTGGGGACTAAATGCACTGAATATTGCGCAGCATAAACTTCACCATCAACCGGCTGAAGCCTTTGCCCTTGGGATCTTGTGTAACTTATTGGTTTGCCTTGCGGTATGGATGACATTCTGTTCAACCAGCATGATGACCAAAATGACAATCATGATCTTGCCTGTCGCCATGTTCGTGAGCACGGGGTTTGAACACAGCGTTGCCAACATGTTTATGGTTCCACTGGGTATTGCTATCCAGAACATGGCACCAGAATCATTCTGGATCAACCTCGGCGTATCACCAGATCAATATGCCGACCTCAATGTGCATAACTTTATTTTCGCCAACCTTATTCCGGTGACACTGGGCAATATTGTCGGCGGCGGCGTTCTGGTTGGACTCACTTACTGGGCTATTTTCAGCTCACCGAAAGAGCACCATGAAACAGCGACACTGATCACCCCTGACTTTTCAAATTCTAATGTATTAAGAATGGATACGACTATGATACAAGAAGACTTACTCGTAAATGATCACATGCGCCCTGCCACCGTTACTCTGCTACCTGCAATGCCAATCGCTCAAGCGCTTGATATTCTGCTAGCGGAAAACTTATCCGGTGCACCAGTACTGACCAGCGATCAGCGTTTAGTTGGTTTCTTCTCCATCCATGATGCAATGGTTGATCTGTGGTGTAAGGACTACATCCCAGACGCTGAAAGCAAAGTGCAAGATCTGATGAAACACGAAATTCAGACTGTGACACCAGAAAATTCTATTCTTGAAATCGCAGAATACATGAGCATTGACAAAAATGTTCTGTACCCCGTCTCAAGCGGCGGCATTGCAACCCAGTTCACCACACTCTCTCTGAACGAGCGTGCACGTAACATGGTTGTAAACCGTCCTCATATCTTCCCAGTGGTTAAGGATGACCGTCTAGTCGGCATTATTACTCGCCAGGAGATCGTACAGGCGCTACGTCCTGTATATGGCAACATCGTATCTGTTACGGATACACCAGCAATTAAAGCACAAGCTGAAATTGCATAAATAAGTTCTAGAAAAATAATTCTATAACGTCATAGCCTACCCAGTGCTCGGGTAGGCTATTTTTTGCATCTTCTCCCCATCCCCGTTAAGCTCCTCATCAAAATAAAAATAACCACAGTTATATCGGAAATTATCTGTATTGACGTGATAATATTGTGGTATAAACCCTCCGCAAACGATTGCGCCACCTATTAAAGTGCCGTGATCGATATATCTCAAGCCACCAATGAGAGGTTATGGGCGTCCATGAAAAGTGATATTGAAATTTGTCGTGAGACCATACTCACCCCTATCGAACAGATCGCACAGCAAGCGGGTATCCTTGCTGACGATCTCACCCCACAGGGCACCCTGAAAGCCAAGGTCAAACCTTCTATTCTCAAACGCCTTGAAACACAACCAGAAGGTAAGTTGGTGGTGGTAACGGCAATCACCCCTACCCCTCTTGGTGAAGGGAAAACCGTCACCACGATTGGCTTGGCACAAGGCCTAGCCAAACTCAGCCAAAACGTAATGGCGTGTATCCGCCAACCGTCCATGGGCCCAGTCTTCGGTGTTAAAGGCGGTGCCGCTGGCGGCGGCTATAGCCAAGTGGCGCCGATGGAAAAGCTGAACCTGCATCTGACGGGTGATATTCATGCCGTTACTGCCGCTCATAATCTGGCGGCAGCGGCTATTGATGCTCGTCTCTATCACGAAGAACGTCACGGCTATGCTGGCTTTACCGAGAAAACCGGGCTGCCAGCATTGCGCATTGATATCCAGCGTATCGTCTGGAAACGGGTCATGGATCATAATGATCGGGCCTTGCGTATGATCACCGTCGGTAAAAATGAACCCGGCAAAGACATCAATGGCATTGAGCGTGAAGATGGCTTTGATATTTCTGCCGCCTCTGAGCTCATGGCTATTCTTGCCCTATCGAAAGATCTGGCTGATATGCGCCAACGTATTGGCCGTATCGTGCTCGCCTATAATATTGATGGCCAACCTATCACGGCTGAGGATCTTCAGGTGGCCGGAGCGATGGCTGTGACTATGTGTGAAGCCATTGAGCCAACACTGATGCAAACACTCGAAGGGGTGCCGACACTGATCCACGCTGGTCCTTTTGCCAACATCGCCCATGGTAACTCATCGATTATTGCCGATCGCATTGCCCTGAAGTTAGCAGACTACACCATCACTGAAGGTGGGTTCGGCTCTGATATGGGCTTTGAAAAAGCCTGTAATATAAAAGCTCAACAAGCAGGTCGAGGGCCTGACTGCGCCGTTGTGGTCACCACCTTGCGAGGTATGAAAGCCAACTCTGGCTTGTACGATCTTCGCCCAGGCCAATCGCTACCAGCGGCAATTTTTGAACCGGATGCAACAGCACTGAAAGCAGGCTTTGCCAACCTACAATGGCATATTAATAATGCGGCTAAATACGGTGTGCCGGTGGTTGTCGCGATTAACCGCTTCCCGCAAGACAGTGATGAGGAGCTGAATCAACTGAAAGATATGATTGAAACAACCCCATTCTCAACGCATGTCGATGTAGCAATCAGTGAAGCATTTAGCAAGGGAGGTGAAGGCGCGACCGAGTTGGCTCAAGCGGTGATCAAAGCCTGCCAGCAACCCGCTCACTTCAAACCGCTATACCAATTAACACAAAGTCTGGAAGAAAAACTGATGACGATCGCCGAAGTCGGCTACGGTGGTCGCGGCGTTGAACTGACAGAGCAGGCCAAGCAGCAGTTGGCTGAGCTCCAAGCACAGGGCTATGAAAACCTTGCGGTATGCATGGCGAAAACCCCTGCGTCAATCAGCCATGATCCGAGCCTGAAAGGCGTTCCGACCGACTTCATCGTTCCGATCCGAGAGCTCAAGCTGTGTGCAGGGGCGGGATTTATCTATGCGCTGTGTGGCAACGTCATGACTATGCCGGGTCTACCTGAAAAACCCGCTTATATGGCATTAGATATTGATGCCAATGGCAACATCATTGGCCTGAGCTGATCAGCTGACATCAAAGCTGCGACACTCAAACGCTAATCCCCATAAAAAACGCCAGCAAATCGCTGGCGTTTTTCTTGATACCTATCAGCAATTACGCCAAGCTGATGAAGATACCCGCCACCGCTGCATTCAACAGGTTAGCTAGAATTGCTGCCATCAGAGTTTTCATCCCCATGGTTGCAATGTCATTACGACGAGAAGGTGCCATCACTCCCATACTGCCCAGCAATATGGCAATTGAACCCAGATTAGCAAAACCACACAATGAGAATGCCATGATAGCTTCAACACGAGGCTCTAGCGCACCACTGGCAATCATAGGTGCAAGCTGAGAAAATGCCACAAACTCATTCACGGTGGTTTTCGTGCCGAACAACACCGCCATTTGCTGCGCAGCATCGAAATCCCAGATCCCAGCAATATAGGCCAATGGCAAGAATAAATAGCCAAAAATCACATCCAAACTCAGCGATGGAATGCCTACCCACTCACCAATACCAGCTAACATACCGTTGATCAGCGCAATCAAACCAACAAAGGCTAATAGCATTGCACCAATGTTCATCGCCACCATCATACCTTGTGATGCCCCTTGTGCCGCAGCATCAATCGCATTGGCGGGTTGGTCATCAGCAATAGCGGCAGACAACTCCGCATCATCAACGGTTTCGGTTTCAGGAATAATCAGCTTTGCCATCAATAGACCCGCAGGCGCAGCCATAAAGGAAGCGGCAAGCAAATAATTCAATGGAATACCCATCTGTGCATAACCAACCAGCACGGAACCTGCCACAGAAGCCATGCCACCAACCATTACCGCAAAAAACTGCGAGCGAGTCATCAAGGTAAGGTAAGGACGGATAGTCAACGGTGCTTCAGAAATCCCGAGGAAAATGTTTGCAGTTGCAGAAATAGACTCAGGACGGCTGGTACCCAATGCACGAGATAGTGCACGGCCAAGTGTGTTGACGATAAATTGCATGATGCCAAAGTAGTATAATACCGACACCAATGCGGAGAAGAACACCACAACGGGTAATACACGCAGTGCAAAAACAAAACCACCACCACCAAACAGTTCAAACATTTTGTTTGACACAAGCCCGCCAAACAGAAAGTCAATGCCATGATTACTGTAATTAATCACACTTTGAACAACGTCAGAAAAGCCAGACAGCGCTTCACGCCCTACGGTGCTATAAAGCACAATGGCAGCAAAGCTCACTTGGATAGTTAGCGCGCCTAGTACAGTACGCCAATTGATACGAGCACGATGCTCAGATAGAAGGTACGCGAGGCCAATCAGCACTAAAACACCGATAACGCCAGATAAAACTTGCATATATAACTCTTAAATACAGAAGAACTGTGCATTTCATTACGAAAAATAAACAGCAGTCCCAGCAGTACCTACACTTAGTCTCGAACAATATGATGAGCCCATTGTGGTTCACCGTCAGATCCAAAGTGCTTGGGGTACTACCTATGGTACACCTCTGCTGATAACAGACCTAAAATAGCCTAGATACCAACACCCAATGCACTCGGTTTCCCTCTGCTTTGAATCCTTGCCTCCTGGCGGCGTTTGTTCGCATAAATGAAAAAAACGGGGATTCTCGCGCAATATGCGAGTGGGCACGAATATGACGTGCAATAAAGCAGGCGCAGAGTAAAAACTTTAATCGATAACTGCAAGGTTTTTCACAGACTAAAGCCAATAACAGCAACCAGCTGAGTAGATATTCAACAAATACGATTATTCAAAAATGGGCGATGTTAGAGCTAAGTTAACTCAATATGTTCATTTCGGCGAGGTAGACGATACTTTATTTGTTGTGTCTTTCTGTCAATCCAGTACCCCATCAAAAGTGTGCTTCAGCGCAAAAAAACACATTTTTCCGTACACAAAAAAGCGGGTCAAGCCGTGCCAGATCAATTTTTTTTACTATTAAACTGATAATCTCAATGTCAGCTCAATATATAATTTAAGGCTTCAGAATATGGAAATGACTAATGCACAGCGCCTGATCCTGTCGAACCAATACTACTTAATGGCACAGATGGATCCCGAAAACAGCGCTAAGTACCGCCGCCTACAAACCATTGTCGAGCGAGGTTACGGCCTTCAGATGCGAGAATTGAATAAAGACTTTGGTGACTTACCAGAACAAGAATGCCGTAAAATCATTGACTTCATGGAAATGTACCACGCAATGCAAGAGTCCTTCAAAATGCTATCTGAGGAGAATCAAAAGCACGTTGATCAACGCCGCCTACAATTCCTTGGCTTTGATGCAGCAACGGAAGCCCAGCAGGTCAATTATGTGCGCTTCCTGATCGAAGAAGAAGGTCTTTACCCACAATTTGACATGTCAGAGCATCGATTTAACAGCCAAATCGCAATGCTGGATAAATATCAACGCATGCTGCAAACATGGCGAAATTGCCCACGTCAGTACCACCTGTCAGCCTCTGAGATCCAGCAAATCCAGAACGCTTGATCGCCCCGTGTATTGATAGCAAAGCGGCCTCAATTTTCACATTTCAGTGCCTATTCTGAACCCGCCTATTGCGGTCGCAGAGGAACGTGGTGGCAAGATCAATGTATGCTCTTGCCTCACACTGACAATATCGATTAGCACTTAGTCTTTACCCCCCTAAACCGTATCTTTCACCATCCGAATGAAAAGTGTGATCCCACCCATTCTGCAACTGTGTTATGGGTCAAAAATAACCCAGCTTGACACCATAAAACACAAAAACCACTAACCTATTAATAATTCAGGTTAATATTACTAAGTTTCACTACTATTCTGGCATTTTTACGAGTATAAAATCCTCATTCCTGATTGGCAGTCACTCTTATGATGAGATTACTTCTTGCTGCAGTTGTCTTTTTTTCAGCATCCTGCTTAGCGAAACCTACCAATCAGTTGGTGATCCTGACAACGTTTACCGAAGATGCCTTGCAACCCGTGCTGCTTGCATTCAAAAAACACCACCCTGAAACCCATTTTCGTGTCATCCATCGACGAGTCATTTCAGGTATGCGACTGCTCAGCCAAAACGGCCATGATATTGATATAGTGCTTTCTTCAACCTTATCGTTGTTTAACGCTCTAAATGAACAGCGAACCTTGTTACCACTCAATGAACTCAGCTACGATTCCAGCTTCCAACAACAGCGATTTATGCAGCACACACTAAAGAACGTCGCTATTTTTGGCTATTCAGGCTATGGCTTAATGTGGAACAGTGACTATTTGGTGAAACATCAATTACCTCAGCCGACAAACTGGGAAAGCCTGACTGAACCGCTATATTTCCGTCATTTAGTCATGAGTAGCCCCGCCCGCTCTGGTACCACCCACATGATGGTTGAAAATATTTTACAGCAACATGGATGGAAATATGGCTGGCAACTATTGCTCCAAATTGGCGGAAACCTATCATCGGTATCGGCACGGAGTTATGGCGTTGCCGATACTATTGCCCGTGGTCTGGCGGGAATAGGTCCAATCATTGACAGCTATGCGTACGAAAGTGAAAAACTTTTTCCTTTCATTGGGTTCTCATACCAAAATAACAGCCCGCTGATGCCCAGCTATGTCGCCGCGATAAAGAATATCAACCAAGCGACGCACAGCATCGAATTCATCAAATTCCTGCTTTCTGATGAGGTACAGCAATCCCTATCGACCAGTGCGATGAATAAACATGCCCTCAATCAGACGATAAACCAGCCGTTTGAAGTTGCGCCACTCAATCTGCAACTGATGCATCAACGTTCTACCTTAGTCAAACAACTGTTCGAACAGACGATAAACCAGCAACTTATCCGCCTGAATCAGGCTTGGCAACTGATCCATAAGGTTAAAAAACTCAACCACTTAACCCAGGCTGAAACACGCCAATTCAATTTAGCATTAAAACTAGCCTCCACCCCGCCGGTATCAAAAGTGCAAGCACAAGATCCCCAGCTACTGACGGCCATTACCATGGCAAGATCCGATGTGGAAACGATGAAATATACCAAGCTCTGGCGTCAACTGATGGCAGAGCAGCTAGAACAAGCAATCACCATTTGCGAGCAACTGCTCAATGCCCATGAGTATAGGAGCGCTCATGATGCCACGCCGTAATACCATTGGTAACCGCTTAATTGCGTCCATTACTTTCATGGCATTCTTAACCATCAGCGTCAGCGTGATCGCTATGGTCAACTGGGGAAGTCTGGATGAACAAATTCAGACCATGGTTGATAAAAACATGCCGACCCTGCGCGCGAGCTATCAGCTCGAGCGAAACACGGCTGGCTTGCAAGTGGCACTAAACTTATTAGGCAACAACACCGACCCCGTCATGTACGCAGATTTGAAACAAACCATCAATGATAAGCTGGCTAAGATCAACGCCGCTATCGCACAGACTGCCAATCTGCAATTTCATGATGCCATAAAAAAAGCACACGAAACCCTACTCAATGACATTACAGTTTATTCAGACCTGCTTTATCAGCGAAATACCCACTTATTTGTGCTTGCGCAGACAGAAAATAATATCACTTGGCTGCATCAAGATTTGATTGATGAGCTGACGCCGATCCGCCAAGAGGTAGAATGGCAGCTTACCCGTATGCTACCGAATGCCATCATTTCCAGCACAATAAATGATGTGATGACTGAATTTTCTCTGCTTCAAGCCATCACGATTAAAGAAAACGAGCTCTATCAATTGGTGCAAGAGATTATCCGCCAACGCCAAGATCGGGATATCAATAACGCCTTCTACTTCATCGGTTATAAGACCGAAGAAGTCAGCAATATGAGTAATAACCTCAGCCACTATTCATCAACCGCATCCTATCGTCAGTTGCTGCAAGAACTCATCAGCCTAGTAGAGCCTGGCGGAGAATTGGAGGTCCAGCTACTCAAAGATAACGATCTTCACCAACAGATAACCCGCTTTCAATCCCAGATCCAGAGCCAATTGGCCTATCAGGAAGAGCTCATACAAACCATGGTGGAGCAAGAAGATGCCTCACTCAATGCCCAAAATGAAAAAACGCGGCAAGCTATTGTTATCAGTAATTTCATTTTATCTGGCATGATGATCGTCACACTGTTTCTATCCGTGATGATCTCAATTTATCTCGTGGGCCAAGGTATCGTCCAACGACTGAATCTCTTGTCGCAAGATCTTTATGCCGTGGCCAATAACCAGCATAACGCTACCATTCAAGTCTCAGGTAACGATGAAATCGGCCTACTGGGGGATAATTTGCGCCATTTTTGTCGCCAGATGCAAGAAATGCAGCAAAGTAATGCCCTTAATCTGATCAATAATACTCAGGCCAGTATTATCACCTGCGATCTCAACGGTACAATCGAATCAGTCAACCCCAGTGCTCTAACCCTGTTTAACGGCATTGATATGCCGCAAAATAAAGCCCTCTGGGAGCTATTCAATACCACCATGCAACCTCGACTACAGTCTCTGTTTAGCAAAAGTAGTCCGCTGATCCACCAGCGTGGGTGTAACCTCACTATCAAGCAGCAACTGGACAATAATGAAAGTCTTTACCTGCGTCTTGATTTCCGCCTCTTTCAGCAAGGGGTGCTCGACAAAGTGATCATCACCATGACAGATATCACCGAGCAGGAAAATGCCGCACGTTGGCTGGAAAAGATGGTGCGTGAAAAAACCCATACACTTACGGGGCGTAACCGTCAGCTCAAAGGTGAAATTGAAGACCGTAAACGGGTCGAAGCGGATCTCAGAGCCACCCAGAACGAATTGATCCAAGCCGCCAAAATGGCGGTGGTCGGGCAAACCATGACATCATTGGCTCACGAGTTGAATCAACCGCTGTCAGCAATTTCCACGCATGTATTTACCGCTAAACTGGCCCTCAGCAAACAAAGAGAAGAACAGCTCTCGGCCAGTTTAGATAAAATAGACAATCTATCGTCACGGATGGGACGGATCATTGCCAGCCTCAAGAGCTTCTCGAAAAAACAATCCGCGGATAGCCCACTCAAAAAAGTCGACATTCAGGCTTCGATGAAACAGGCGCTGATGATTGTCGAGAGTAGAGCAAAAGTGCAACAAACCACGATCTCTAGCCTACTAACCCACCCCGTGGATTGCCTTGCCGATCAAGTACAGTTTGAGCAAGTACTGGTTAATCTGCTAGTGAATAGCTGCGATGCCGTTGCAGGCTGTGAAGAGCGGCTGATCACTATCGAATCACTTAGCTGTGAGGCTGGCCATCGCCGACTCGCAGTGAGCGACAGCGGCACTGGATTTTCCGCTGAAATTATTGAAAAACTGTTTATCCCGTTTACCACAACAAAAGAGGTCGGTCTAGGTCTAGGCCTGAGCATCTGCCGGTCGATCATGAACCGCTTTGATGGTGATATTCTTCTCGCATCAAACCTTCAGGGTGGTGCCATGGTCGTGTTGGAGTTAAAAAATTATGATAATGAATAACGATATTGAAGTTTTAATCATTGATGATGACCAAGATGTGTTGGATTCCTATCATCAACTGCTGGAAATGTCAGGGTATAAAGTCAAAGCGATTACCGATCCTACACTGGTCACTTCCTTGTTACATCGCAACTGGCCTGGAGTCATCGTCACCGATATGTATATGCCTGGGCTAAGTGGGATGGAGTTGCTCGAGCAAGTCAAAAATCTCGATGCAGAACTCCCTGTGATCATGATCACGGGCCACGGAGATATACCAATGGCCGTTGATGCCGTGAAGCGCGGTGCGTTGGATTTTCTCCAAAAACCCCTGCAACCCGCAGAGCTTTTAGCCTTGCTGGATAAACATCTACCGGTACGCAAAGAGAAAGTTGAACAGCGTACTGCCATGAACCAGTCCGCCAGCGAAGTGCTACTGGGTGATAGCCCACTGATTGTTAAAATACGGGAAAAAGTCACCCAGATAGCCCTGACATCAAAAGATGTACTGGTCGAAGGGGAAAATGGCAGTGGCCGTCATACTGTCACCAAGCTTCTGCATCAGCACAGCCCACTGAGTAAAGGTCCTTTTGTCGCGACCCAAGGTCAAGCAATTAGCTGTACCGCGGATCTCCAACGGGCAATGATCTCGGCGCGAAGCGGTAGCCTGAGCCTCAATCAACCGCAAGACATGCCGATGGAAACCCAGCAGTGGCTGTGCCGTTTTTTGCTTGAACAAGAACGACAGAATGTCAAAGAGGTACGGGTACTGGCCATTATTGGGGTTAACCCTGAAGCCTTAGTCGAGAATGAAACCCTACTGCCTGAACTGTTCTATTTCCTCAGTCAGGTGCGGTTCCAGTTGCCACCACTGCGCCAACGCGTCTGTGATATTACGCCTTTGTTTAAATATTTTCTCAAGCAAAGCTGCCAGAAACTCAACAAAGCCGTACCATCGATTGATAAGGCTTATACCAATACCCTAAACCGCCATGAATGGCATGGAAACGTCCTTGAGCTTAAAAATGTCGCCGAGCTTTATGCGATTGGGATCGTCAAACTCACCGGACAAGATCGGACCAAGCCACTCGAGCATATGAGTAGCCCGTTGGATGATCTGGTAGATAGCTATGAAAAACAGGTTATCGAGGATGCGCTATATTTGTTTGCAGGCCGGATCAACGATGTGTCCAGTTACCTGCAGATCCCACGCAAAAAACTGTATCTGAGAATGAAGAAGCACAATCTCGATAAAGCAGAATACAAAGTTCGCAGTTAATTAGTGAACGCCGTTATCGTCAAGAGCCAGCTACCATGCTGGCTTTTTCTTCTTTATCCCCCAATTACCTCAATATGCTAGCTTGCAGGGGCATAGAGCGCCCGTTTACAATGCCCAGTCATATTATCAGCATCCGGTTTTCACCATGAATTATCAGTGCCCCCTCTGCCACCAGCAACTTAGCCAGCGAGATACAACCTGGCGATGTGACAACAACCACCAGTTTGATCAGGCCAAGGAAGGGTATGTCAACCTGATGCCAGCCCATCACAAAAGCTCCAAAAACCCAGGTGATAACAAGGAAATGATGCAGGCTCGCCGCCTGTTTCTAGAAGCGGATCACTACCTCCCATTGCGCAATACCGTTGTCAGCAAACTGGAACAATACCTGCCAAATAATGCGGAACAGTTACTCGATATCGGCTGCGGAGAAGGCTACTACACATCCGCATTTGCTAATGCATTACAGTCTCACCCAGCACTTGAAGTGCACGGCCTTGATATTTCAAAAGTCGCGGTACGGTATGCAGCAAAACGCTATCCGCAATGCCATTTCTGTGTTGCCTCAAGCCACCGTCTTCCCTTTGCCAACCAATCACTGGATGGTGTTGTTCGTATTTACGCCCCCTGCAAGGCCGATGAGCTACAACGCACTGTCAAAGAAGGCGGTATTATTGTCACCGTCACTCCGGCCGCGCGTCACCTTTACCAGCTGAAAGAACTCATTTATGACAATGTTCACCTGCATGATATGCAAGGTGAAACGATTGAAGGCTTCGAGCTGATCGATGACACCCAGCAGCATTACGCCATGACCCTGACAGGTGCAGAAGCTACCGCCCTGATGCAGATGACCCCGTTCGCTTGGAAAACCAGCGATACAGTATGGCAGCAACTTGCCGCCAGCACCGATTTCCACTGCGAGGCTGATTTTTCCATCCGGGTATACCGTCGTCAGGCTTAGCCCCTTGTATATTCCAAACGACCTCAACCTAATCATATCAGTATATTGAGATCGCTTGAGGATCAAGAAAATCACCACATGAAAGGCTATACTTACCTTTCGTGTTAGCTCAGTAGTGTGGTGAATCTTCAATGAAAAAATGGGGTTTGGTTGGGCTTACAGGTCTACTTCTCGGTTGCTCACATCCGCAAAACCTGACCTCTGAGCATTCCCGCCCGGATAACAATATCCCCCCAATAGCCCCCACTTTATATGACTACACTCTGCATACGCCGGATAATACCGTCATCAATCTGAATATGCTCGCGATAGCATTAGCGGATGCTGATGTCGTTCTAATTGGCGAATGGCACGGACACCCTGCCGCACATTTATTACAAGCTCAACTATTAGCGGCTCTGCATGCACAAAACCCGAAAATCACCCTCTCAATGGAACAATTCACCCGAGATAAACAACATATCGTCAACCAATATCTCGCCAGTGAGATCGGTGAAAAAACCTTGATCAAAAAAGGACATGCTTGGCCCAACTACAGCAGTGACTATCGCCCGCTCGTTGAATTTGCCAAACAGCAGCATTTGGATGTTATTGCATCTAATGCGCCAAAATCAATTGTTCGCTGTATTGGCAAAGAAGGGGCTGGCTATCTTACTCGCTTGCCGGACACCGAACGAAAATGGGTTGCTGAGCAACTCACCCTTAGCGCTGATGCCTACCATCAGCGATTTTATGCCTCAATGCATCACGGCGATGAAGCCACAACACACCGTCAGTTTGCCGCACAGACAGCTTGGGATGACACCATGGCAGAATCCATCGTCAACTATTTAGCATTATTCCCGAACAAGCAGATCATCCATCTCGCGGGACGCTTTCATGTTATCGAAGGGCTGGGTATTGCCTCTCGGATCCACAGCCGCAACCCCAATCTTAATATCAAGATGATCACCCCTGTAACGGCACAATCACCACTGACTGATCATGCACCAGATTACACCTTTACCATCCAACCAATGCCTACCAGTTATATTAATAAGGCAGAAATGGATGCGGCAATGAAAACGCTGTTTCATCAATATCACGGGGTAACCTGCTACCCGTAATGACTACAAGAAATAATAAGGTATGAATCTCTATAAGAGGCAAAGAAAAGCGAAGATGACAAAGAGAAAAGCAAACGCCCCCACCGGCGGCCAAGCTTGTGGGGGCGAGAGATAGCAAAGGCTAGTATTTTTATACCTTTCGGTACAAAACCATTATCCCCCACCACGCCTGACCCACACCTGAACATTGGTATTATTCCTATTAAGCTTCCTTCCACTAGCATTCAGTACAGTCCTCAGTAAAGAGCAAACTGACCACAACGGGTGTTTTAGTTAAATCCAGCGTCATTAGATATTCGCGACAAGCGTAGATTTGAAGTAACATACACACCGTGCCCAGCAGGTTCTGGGCCTTTTTGAACTTAGGAAAACGATGAAAAAAACATTTGCTTTAACTCACCCTAAAAAAGCGGTTCCACGCGTTGTTGAAGCCGTAAAATATGAAGTGAAGAAATACCTGAAGCGTGAGCGTAACAAAACGCTACCAACTGGCGCTGACTATTGGGATTTTGACTGTCGATTTGGTCATACCGAGCAGGAAGCAAAGGTCATTCACGTTAAGGAAATCAATAAATGTATTGATGAAGCCGAAGCTCTGGCCCTAACCTCTTTCTATTTAGAGATCCTCGCTAAGCCTGCTGCTCGTCAGAAGCGTATCGAAGCTGACGACGAATAATTGGTCAATACGGTATTGATAAAAAGTAGCCCTATGGCTACTTTTTTTGTTTTATTTACTGTGCGCCGTCCTTCGCACCGCGTTTTTCAATCCTATGATTCTAAAACCAACGTTCAAGCGAGCCCTTATCAAGCTGCTTAAAAGCTCGATTTAATATCTGAGCTAATTCGAGATAACGCGGCCGTGAA
Source organism: Photobacterium nomapromontoriensis (assembly GCF_050336815.1). NCBI lineage: Bacteria > Pseudomonadati > Pseudomonadota > Gammaproteobacteria > Vibrionales > Vibrionaceae > Photobacterium > Photobacterium nomapromontoriensis. Next base: position 45,354 of record NZ_JAKJSL010000038.1, on the reverse strand, counting down.
CGAAGCGGCTGTAAGGCATACCCCTCACTGGTGATCTTGTCATGGATCTCACGACACCAGCTGGCCAGTGATGGCGGTAACGTCGTTCGGCTACGCTTACCCAACCACCATAACCCTTGCAACGGCATACTTAATGCGAACAACCCCATGGTAATTGCCTGTGGCAACGCATCGTAATTATTAAACGCCATTTGACTCAACACACTGAGCACTGCAACAGCAGGCATGACGCGCATCGCAAAACGGGTTGCCTTGATATAACGCAGCTCTGGAAACATCGACAGTTCTTTACGCATAGGCCAAATACCCATGTAATCCTGCCCATTGCGGAACGACTGCCAGAAAGTATGTTGTTGAACCATAAACCACCAAGTATCAAAAAAATCAGTAAAAATTCAAAACAGCCAATAACAAACTTGATTCAAATTAATTTTTTATAAAAATCTTTTTGTTATATTGCGCTACAATCGCTATCCTAAGCACGCCTACATGTATTGTTGCCTGTAATTTCTGTTCTGGCAACCAGAGGCATCCCCATGGATGGTCCAAGATTTAGGTTTCTCAATCTTATTATTATATGGACATAATACGAATTTGACCCTGATTAGATCGGCTTTTTACAGCGCCGGCTATTCTATGGGTATTTTTTATTCAGTTGAATATCAACTTTCAGACAGATTATAGGTAGTCACTCTCATGTCTAAGCTGGTTTTAGTTCTTAACTGCGGTAGCTCTTCTCTTAAGTTCGCAATCATTGATCCTGTATCAGGTGACGAATACCTTTCAGGTCTAGCAGAATGTCTAGGTCTTCCTGAAGCACGTATCAAGTGGAAACTTGATGGTAAGCACGAAGCCCAACTAGGTGAAGGCGCAGCTCACGAAGAAGCGCTAGCATTCATGGTTGATACTATCCTTGCTTCTAAGCCTGAGCTTAAAGCTGACCTTGGTGCAATCGGTCACCGTATCGTTCATGGTGGTGAGCAGTTTACTGCTTCTGCACTTATCGACGATGCAGTACTTAAAGGTATTGCTGACGCAGCAACTTTCGCTCCACTTCATAACCCAGCGCACATCATCGGTATCGAAGCGGCTAAGCACAACTTCCCTGAACTTAAGAACGTAGCAGTATTTGACACTGCGTTCCACCAGACTATGCCTGAAGAAGCGTTCCTATACGCACTTCCGTACAATCTGTACAAAGAGCACAGCATCCGTCGTTACGGTATGCACGGTACTTCTCACCTGTTCATCACTCGTGAGACTGCACAGATCCTTGGCAAGCCAGTTGAAGAACTAAACATCATCAACTGTCACCTAGGTAATGGCGCATCTGTTTGTGCAATCAAGAACGGTCAATCTGTAGACACATCGATGGGTCTGACTCCACTTGAAGGTCTAGTAATGGGTACGCGTTGTGGTGATATCGATCCTGCGATCATCTTCCACCTACACGACGCACTAGGTTACTCTGTTGAGAAAATCAACAACATGCTAACTAAAGAGTCTGGCCTGCAGGGTCTGACTGAAGTGACTTCTGACTGTCGTTTCGTTGAAGACAACTACGGCCAGAAAGAAGAAGCAACGCGTGCAATGGACGTGTTCTGTCACCGTCTAGCTAAGTATGTTGCTGGCTACACAGCCACTCTAGAAGGTCGTCTAGACGCAATCACTTTCACTGGCGGTATTGGTGAAAACTCTGCACCTATCCGTGAGATGGTTCTTAACCGTCTAGCTATCCTAGGTGTTGAAGTTGATAGCGAAGCTAACCTAAAAGCACGCTTCGGCGGCGAAGGCATGATCACGACTGCTAACAGCCGTGTTCCTGCAATGGTTGTTTCAACTAACGAAGAACTAGTAATCGCAGAAGATACAGCGCGTCTAGCTGAAATCTAATCGACGAAATTAGCTTTTTAACGGCTGGCCTCGGCCGGCCGTTTTTTCATGGTTCTAAATCGTTAATGCTATAGAGCCATGTCTGTCTGTTGTGGTGTTGCTCAATAATGGTTTATTAATCCTTATTGAACAGCACTGTATTGTCCAATAGTTGAGGAATCCATAGTGTCCCGTACTATTATGCTTGTTCCGGTTGGCGCCGGTGTTGGTCTTACCAGCGTTAGCCTTGGCGTACTACGCGCCATGGAACGCAAAGGCGTTCGCGTTTCTTTCTTCAAGCCAATCGCCCAACCACGTCACGGTGGCGATCAGCCTGATCTAACTACAACTATCATCACTGCTAACAGTGACATGAAAGTTGCTGAACCATTTTCAATGGCAAGTGCAGAAGAGCTTATCCGTAACGATAAGAGCGACGTACTGCTAGAAGACATCGTTGCTCGCTTCAAAGAAGCGACAGCTGATGCAGAAGTGGCGCTTATCGAAGGTCTAGTACCAACTCGTAAGCACCCATTTGCTAACCAGATCAACTACGAAATCGCAAAAACACTTGATGCGGAAATCGTATTCGTTGTTGCTCCTGGCACAGATAACGCAGCGCAACTTAAAGAGCGCATCGAAGTAGCATGTTCTAACTTCGGCGGCATCAAAAACAAGCAAATCTCTGGTGTTATCGTTAATAAACTAAACGCACCCGTTGATGCTGAAGGCCGTACTCGTCCTGACTTATCTGAAATCTTTGATGATGTAGAGGGCACTGTACCTTCTCACGTTGAAGTCATGCAGGTATTCAACTCTAGCCCTATCCGTGTACTTGGTTGTGCACCTTGGAGCGCAGAGCTGATCGCTACCCGTTCTACAGATATTGCTAAGCACCTAAACGCTGAAATCATCAACCAAGGTGATGTGGCTACGCGTCGCATTAAGAGCATCACATTCTGTGCACGCTCTATTCCACACATGGTTGAGCACTTCCGTCCAGGTTCACTGCTAGTGACTTCTGCTGACCGCCCTGATGTTATCGTTGCAGCATGTCTTGCTGCTATGAACGGCGTTGAAATTGGTGCCCTACTGCTAACTGGCGGTTACGAGCTACCTAAACCTGTGCTTGACCTATGTAATCGTGCATTTGAAACAGGCCTACCTGTTATGACTGCACAAGGTAACACTTGGCAGACATCTCTGAACCTTCAGAGCTTCAGCCTAGAAGTACCGGCTGACGACAAAGAACGTGTTGAGCTAGTGAACGAATACATGGCTAGCCATATCGATGGTCAGTGGATTGAATCACTAACTGAAGGTTCAACCAAAGAGCGTCGTCTAAGCCCACCAGCATTCCGTTACGAACTAACTGAACTTGCTCGTAAAGCAGCTAAGCGCGTTGTTCTTCCTGAAGGTGATGAGCCACGTACTGTTAAAGCAGCGGCTATCTGTGCTGAGCGTGGTATTGCTGAATGTGTGCTTCTTGGTAACCCAGAAGAAATCCGTCGTGTTGCTGAGCAGCAAGGCGTTGTACTTGGTGCTGGCGTAACTATCATCGATTCAGAAGCTGTACGTGAAAACTATGTGGCTCGTCTTGTTGAACTACGTGGCGCGAAAGGCATGACTGATGTTGTTGCTCGTGAAAAACTTCAAGATTCTGTTTTCCTCGGCACAATGATGCTAGAAAATGATGAAGTTGACGGCTTGGTTTCTGGTGCTGTTCACACGACTGCGAACACTATCGTTCCACCGTTCCAGATCATCAAGACTGCACCAGATGCGTCTATCGTATCATCTGTATTCTTCATGCTACTGCCTGATCAGGTACTAGTATACGGTGACTGTGCAATCAACCCAGATCCAACCGCTGAACAGCTTGCAGAAATCGCTATCCAGTCTGCAGATTCTGCAAAAGCGTTCGGTATCGAACCACGCGTTGCGATGATCTCTTACTCTACAGGTACATCTGGTAAAGGTGCAGACGTAGATAAAGTGCGTGAAGCAACTCGCATTGCTCAAGAGAAGCGTCCAGATCTTATCATCGACGGTCCTCTACAGTACGATGCTGCTATCATGGAAAACGTCGCTGCTTCTAAAGCGCCTAACTCGCCTGTAGCGGGTAAAGCGACTGTATTCGTATTCCCAGACCTAAACACTGGTAACACGACGTACAAAGCGGTACAACGTTCAGCTGATCTTGTTTCTATCGGTCCAATGCTTCAAGGCATGCGTAAGCCGGTGAACGACCTTTCTCGTGGCGCACTAGTAGATGATATCGTTTACACAGTTGCACTGACTGCGATTCAGGCAAAACAAGCGGAAGATGCAAACAAGTAATTTCGGTTACTAAACGCTAAATCCCGAAACGCCTCCGCTTTTTAAGTGGCGGCGTTTTTTTTAGTACCGATATCACCTAGCGCCCCAAACCGCTCCCTCACCTATCGTTATTTACAATTAAAGTAATAGTTTTTACGCATTGGTGTTGCTACTTATTCAGGCGTAGTTTGTCTCTATCCTCTTTTGAGATATACCGCTATGACTGTTCTCACTCACTCTGTTGCCCAACCCGCCGCGATCAAGACCCAAAAACCCCGCTACACCCGCCGTTTAATCGGACCGGCTTTCATCGCAGCCATTGGTTATATTGACCCAGGTAACTTTGCCACCAATATTGAATCAGGGTCCGCTTTCGGCTATCAGATGCTCTGGGTTGTTCTATGGGCGAACCTGATGGCAATGTTGATCCAATACCTTTCAGCCAAACTTGGGATCGTCACGGGAAAAAATCTGGCTGAACACCTACGTGATAACCTGCCCCAATGGGCTGTTGTACCTTATTGGCTGCAAGCAGAGTTTATTGCCATGGCGACAGATCTAGCTGAGTTCATCGGGGCGGCAGTCGGCTTCCAGCTGTTACTGGGAGTCAGTTTACTTGAAGGGGCCATCATTACCGCTTTATTTACGCTCGCCATTCTGGCATTAGGCCGCCGAAGCCAAAAACCGTTAGAGATGTTTATTGGTGGGCTGCTCGTTCTGGTCGCCGGAATTTATGCCATCGAGCTAATAATGGCAAAGCCGGATGCCAGCCAACTGGCAACCGGACTCTTAGTACCAACGATTACCGATCCGAAACAGATTTATCTCGCAGCAGCTATCCTAGGGGCGACGGTAATGCCACATGTGGTTTACCTGCACTCAGCACTGTTTTCTGCCCCCACGCGCCACAGTGCCCAGCATCGCCTACGTATGACTAGGATTGATGTGCTACTCGCCATGACAGTGGCAGGATTTGTGAATATTGCCATCATTGCCATGGCGGCTGCAGTATTCCATCAAGCTGGACGCAGTGATATTGCTAGTATTGAAACCGCATACCAAACCTTAACGCCATTACTCGGCAAAGGTGCCGCGGTGCTATTTGGCCTATCACTAATCGCCTCAGGACTCTCATCTACGGTTGTCGGAACACTGGCCGGCCAAGTCGTCATGCAGGGTTTTGTCCGATTCAGTATTCCCATTTGGCTACGCCGGCTAATCACCATGCTGCCAGCATTCGGATTCATTGCTATGGGCGTGAGCACAACTGATATCCTGATCGCCAGTCAGGTCGTACTCAGTTTTGGGGTCGCGCTGGCCATTATTCCCTTACTGGTTTTCACCAGCCAACGAAAAATCATGGGCAGTTTCTGTAATCACCGCCTCACATCACTACTCGGTACAATCGTCGTGCTGTTAGTACTCGCCTTAAACGGCTATCTGCTCTATACCATGACAATGTAACCGCGCGATATGACACCGCGTCAAAATAACACACAAAAAAAAGCCGCTACAAACGTAGCGGCAAATATCAAGACTCGAATTTAAACAAAAATAGCACTGACTTAACAACCGTCAGCAAAAACGTAGAACCAATAATTTATTCAGCAGAATGGCCGCGTAGATAGATAATCCAATACCCCATACCGACAAAGATACCACCACCAATGATGTTACCTAATGTCACCGGTATCAGATTATTAAACACAAAATTGCTTAAGGTCAGATCGGCAAAGTCTGCTGGATTCATTCCGCTCATTTGCCAAAACTCAGGGCTGGCAAATGTCTTAATACCAATCGCCATTGGCACTTGGAACATATTTGCGATGCAGTGTTCAAAGCCTGAAGAAACGAACATTGCGACAGGTAAGATCATAACTAAAATCTTATCGGTAAGTGTACGGCCACTGAATGTCATCCACACTGCCACACACACCAAGACGTTACACATAATGCCAAGCGCTACTGCCTGGAAAAATTCATGGTGTAACTTATGCTGCGCTATTTTCATGGCATTGATACCTACCGCACCACTGTCTGACATGTACTGTTTGGTCATTAACATCAGGCCAACCAACAGTAAAGCACCAATCAGGTTACCGATATAAACCACCCCCCAGTTTCGGCACAAGCTCTTCCAGCTAATCTTGCCGCTAGCACGTGCAACCAAGGTCAATACTGTGCTGGTAAATAACTCACCGCCAGTGATTACAACCAGATTCAAACCCAAACTAAACGCGAGGCCACCCACAAAGCGTGACATTCCCCACGGCATATCACCAGCACCGGTTGTCACTATGGTATAAAAAACGAATGCGATACCAATATGCATACCTGCAGTAATGGCCAACAATAGCGATTTCATGGGATCTTTAGTGGCTTTACTTACTCCCATCTCAGCCGCTTTTTCAGCCATCTGAGGTGGTAATAAAGAATCAAACTGATTCTGATACATAATCGTTGGTACCTGACACAAAATGAAACACAAAAAAATAGGAGGCCGGATAGTGAACCTTATGCAGTGAAAATTCAAGGTTACGCCAAAACAATAACTCGAAATATACGAACGAATAGCTCGGAAAAACCGAGTTTAGTAACCATGTGAACATCAGGTTACACAATGGACTTATTTGCAGATCAAAATCAAAACATATTATCCACAACCCAGTGAGCAATATGACGTCAATCTCATTTTTAAATGCACTTTATTCCATTAAGGAATATATTAAGGGTGTTATATACTCAGGTTATCTTAGCCAGAATAAGTATAAAAACAGTCGCTCATACAAGTAACATTGGTTAAGGTGGCCAAAGCAACATTGCTATCATGGATAGGATCAGCACAACATGGATTTTCTCAATACCCTCGGACTCTTCTTTGGTTCGCTAGTCTCCAATACGCTGGCTTCCCTCTCAGGAGGCGGTGCCGGACTCATACAGTTCCCATTACTTATTTTTCTGGGGCTGCCGTTTACTATCGCCCTCGCTACTCATAAAGTCGCCAGTGTTGCGCTTGGCCTAGGGGCTGCAATTAAGCATATCCGAGCAGGCTCACTCGACTGGGCATTAACGGGTTACGTTATCATTGCAGGTATGTCCGGAGTGATCCTCGGGGCTAATATCATTTTGTTTGTCCCAGACAGAATAGCTGAAGCCTTATTAGGTGGCTTGATCTTGGCGCTGGGGATCTATTCACTGACCAAATCGTCATTAGGTCAGGAATCCACCCCCCGACATCGAGATCGAAAAAGTATGCTGATAGGTGGGCTGACTCTCGCCGTCATCGGTATTCTTAACGGCTCACTAACCGCCGGAACCGGCTTATTTGTCACTCTGTTTCTAATCCGCTGGTTTGGCTTTGATTATAAACAAGCGGTTGCCCTGACACTGGTCAGTGTCGGATTATTTTGGAATGGTATTGGCGCTGTCAGCATGTATCTCGCCGGTGCTGAGATTTATTGGCCATGGATCCCGGTACTTTTACTCGGCTCGCTACTGGGTGGTTATCTTGGAGCACATTTGGCAAGCAAAAAAAGCAATCATGTGATTAAACGCTGCTTTGAATTACTGACCCTTCTGATCGGATTAAAATTGCTGATCGGCGTCTAGTACTGAGGGGTATCGTGGTTCAAAAAAGGCGACCAAAGTACTACGCATCGTCGCCTTTACCAACTACCGACAGAATGACTTCACTTACTGGAGTGTGATTTGACAGAGCACATCACCGTCAAATGTCACCACTTGCAACACATCACCATCAAGCAAGCCATAGCTGGCTTTATTCTCGCCGCGCGGAATGGTTACCGAGCCGGGATTAAACAGATACAAGCTCTCTTTTTGCGCCGCCACTGGAACATGGGTATGGCCTGATACCACCACATCGCCATCTCGTAACCGTGGGTGTTTATCCCCGTTGTACAGGTGCCCATGGGTAAGAAATAAGCGACGTCCAGTCGGTAACAAGACGAGGTTATAATCTGCCATCATCGGAAATTCCAGTAACATCTGATCGACATCGCTGTCGCAGTTACCACGCACCGCCGTAATTTTCTCAGCATGCTGATTGAGTAATTCAGCGACCTCAATTGGTGCATAACCCACAGGCAACGCATTTCGAGGACCATGATTAAGGACATCCCCTAATAGAATCAGGTGCTCGGCCCCGCTCTGCTCAAAAGCAGCAAGGGTACGACGGGTACTCTCGGCACAGCCGTGAATATCGGAAGCGAAAAACAATTTCATGTCAGAACTACTTACTTCAAAACAGGAGACAACGATCCTACACTGAAGCCCAGAACAATGCCACGCTAGGGGCGCACGAGCCGTTAGTCATCTCGCAGCATACCGTTAAGCACAATATTGTTATAGCTCACCATCCCAGTAATGACCCCGCTCTCAATAACAGGGGCTCGGCTGATCCCAAACCGCTCAAACAGCCGCGCGCAGTACCGCACATCCATATCCGCATCAACCGACAGCGCTGGCTTGGTCATGATCTCATAAACATTAGTCCGCATGGGCGATCGATCTATCGCCAGTACCTTTCTGGCGATGTCATTCATCAATACAATGCCATATTCATCATTATCATGACGTTTATTCACGATCAGCGCCTTCACTTGCTTACGTTTGGCGATCCGTACCGCATCAGCCACCGTGGTCAAGCCTTCGACGATCGCATAATTGTTCATCATGACATCCCGTACCCGCACGAGTTTATCGTTAATCATAATTTCCCTTCGACTACCTTGGCCAGTGTCTCTACCTGATGGGCCACTCCTACGGCATCTTCTACATCAAGCTGTACCGCAATACCCTGCCCCGATGATGAATCAAAGTCCCCAACCCGCTCGATGGTTTCTAAAATAGCGCGGGCAAGATGCTCTTCAACCACAAATAAGATCACGTCGCGCTGCACATCCAATCCAAGACCGAAAAAGGTTTTTTTCTGATACAGCCCCTCACCACGGGCATGATTGATCACCGTTGCTCCCGTCGCCCCTGCCTGACGGGCGGCGTCAAGTACAGCCTCAGTCTTCGCATCTTCAACAAAGGCCAACAATAGCTTAAAGCGCATTTTCTACCTCCTCTTTGCCTGCCATTCCGATAGCTGGGCGTACCCCATTACAGTGATCATCGGAAACAAACTGGCAAAAGCGATTAGCCCAAATCCATCTAACATCGGATTACGCCCCGGTACCGTCGACGCCAACCCTAACCCCAATGCAGTCACTATCGGCACGGTCACCGTCGATGTCGTCACACCGCCGGAGTCATAGGCCAGCGGAATGATAGTCTTAGGAGAAAAATAGGTCTGTATGACCACCACCACATAGCCCCCTAAGATGTAATAGTGGAGAGGATCGCCAGCCACTATCCGGTAGCTTCCTAATGAAATTCCTACCGCGACCCCCCAATGCAACAGCAATACGTAATCCCGTCGCACTGATAGTATCCCCCGACACTTCATTCGCCTTAATGGCGATCGCTATCAGCGCTGGCTCGGCAATCGTGGTGCTAAAGCCAATCGCTGCCGCAAATAGGTATACCCAATAATATTCACCCCATGGGATCTGGGCGGGAACGACCTCATCAACCTCAAAAAGAAACTCAAGCGCGGTTAATTGTGCCGCCATGGATTCCCCAAGCGGAAAAAGAGCGAGTTCCAGTCCCATCAAAAAAAGCGCTAGCCCAACAATGACGTAAATAAACCCCAACACGACCCGCGGCCAATGTGTGACAGGCTTGCGTAACACGGCCAACTGAAAGCCAAAAATAATGATGACGATAGGCAGGACATCACGCATCGTCGAAAGCAACGTATCAACAAAATGCCAAGCTATTGCTGTCCAGTCGCTCCCCATAGCCTCTCGTTCTCCATTCGTGGTCTTGCTCAATGCACCCACATACCGTAAGCCATCACAAAGATCATGGGCATCAATGACGCAAATGCAATTAATCCAAAACCGTCCACCATCGGGCTACGCCCCTTGATGGATGATGCCAGCCCAACTCCCAATGCAGTCACCAACGGGACCGTGATCGTCGATGTCGTCACACCACCGGAATCATAAGCAATCCCTACAATGGTCGGTGGCGCAAACCCTGTCATCACCATCACGATCAAGTAACCACCAATAATCAATCGATGAATAGGCCAACCTTTTACGATACGGATCACCCCCAGCATAATGGCAATCCCAACCGACAACGCGACGGTCAACCGCAAACCATTGGCATAGGCTTGCTGTTCAACAGGTGAGACCGCGATCAATCCCCCCTCAGCGGCCACCTCTGCCGCTTCAGCAGCAACAGCAGTCAGAGCGGGTTCGGCAACGGTGGTACCAAATCCCAAACAAAACGCAAAAAGCAATAACCAGCCAACACTCCCTTTGCTGGCAAAGGCGCGAGCCATTGACTCTCCGATGGGAAATAGCCCCAGTTCTAGTCCAAAGACAAACAGAGTCAAGCCAACAACCACAAAGCCGAGCCCCAGTATTATTGGGCCAAGCTGAGGCAGTGGCTGCTGCAGAACCACTAATTGGAAAAAGGTGATAACCAAGATAATCGGCATCAAATCACGTAAGCTACCAAGCAGCGCTTTGATCAACGCAATCACAAATGTCATTTCACCTCTTGGCAGCCATGCATGCGTAATTTATCGGGGTATACTTAAAAAATACTCGTCATTTTGAATATACGACAACTTTCTTTATCAAATATGGGGGCTTGACAAGGTCGCACTTTTTTATGACTTTACGAACCATCGGGTATACTCTGACTAAGCAGTAAAGAGGTTGAGAAAGTACCATGAAAATATTAGTGACCGGCGGTACCGGGTTTATCGGCTCAGCATTAATCGCTCAGCTCAAGCAACATAATGTCACCGTACTCAGCCGGGATCCTGCCCATGCCAGTTTAGCCTTGGGGAGTCAGGTTCAGGCGATTAACAGCCTAGATCAACTTGATAATCTGGATGGCTTTGATGCTGTCATTAACCTCGCCGGCGAGCCTATTGTCAACAAACGCTGGTCACCTCGCCAAAAAGACACGATTTGCCGCAGCCGTTGGGGCGTTACCCAGAAACTGGTCGATAAAATTAACGCCAGTAGCACGCCACCTCATACCTTCATCAGCAGCTCAGCGGTGGGCATCTATGGTAACCAGCACGATACTCAGATCTGTGAAGATTTTGCAATTGAACAACATATTGCCCATGGCGATTTTGCCCATCATGTCTGTCAACGGTGGGAAGATATAGCACTGAAAGCAAGTAGCGATTCGACCCGAGTGTGCCTGCTACGCACCGGGATTGTTCTGGGACAACACGGTGGTGCCTTAGCGAAAATGCTGCCACCGTACCGACTCGGCCTCGGTGGACCGTTAGGGGACGGTAAACAGTATTTTCCGTGGATCCATCTTGAGGATATGGTGAATGCTATTTTATTTTTATTGAACACGCCCGCTGCGTCAGGGCCCTTCAACATGACGGCCCCTGAACCCGTCACAAATCGTGTTTTCAGCAAAATACTGGCCGCAACACTGCACCGACCGCACCTGCTCTTCACTCCGGCCTTTGCACTCAAACTGGCACTGGGCGAAGCTGCATCCTTGCTACTTGAAGGCCAGCGGGCCATCCCGGCCCAACTCGAAGCGCAAGGGTTTACCTTCCACTACCGCGACATTGGCCCTGCGCTGCAAGACTTGCTCCGCCATACCTAGGCGCTGCACTTACCTATATGTGAGGTCTAGAGACTGTACTTAGCTGGCGGTCTAGCGCATCGCATGAGGCACCATCAGCTTTTGAGCGGTTTCAGTAATGCCTGCAGCATGGAACGAATGATGGCCGCCACCAGCATCAGTGAGATCAGCGGCACTGCCAGCCACACCCAAGGGTGACCACTAACTGGTAATTCGAAGCCCCACTTCACCAAGGCGGCAACAATCAGTTCCGCGCCCAACGCTGCCATGCTGCCAGCAATGAGTGCCATCATGCCGTATTCACCCCAGACGGTCGCGGTGATCCGTTTACGGCTGGCCCCTAGGGTTCGGTACAGTTTAATTTCTTGTGTTCGCTGTGCCATACTCAGCCGTAGTAAGGTCATCACCAGTAACAACCCACTTGCCACCCCCAGCGCCGCCAACACCGACAATGAGAGCGAGACCTGCTGCATGATGCCCTGGATCCGGGTCGCCATGGTGCGCAAATCCAGCAAGGTGACAGTTGGGAAATCACGGCCGAGCTGATTGACCAATGCCGCCTGATCTACCTCAATGCGGTAACTGATCATCCACGTAGCTGGCAACGAGGCCATCAGGTCAGGAGTGAAAATAAAATAAAAATTCGGCCGCATATTACGCCATTCGACCTGACGAAGGCTGGTTACTGTGGCTTCAAACACCTGGCTGTTAACGGTGAAAATTAACTGATCGCCCACGGTGATCCCGAGTCGCTCTGCAATTCCGGATTCAACTGAGACCCCACTCTCTTGCCCCCACGCCCCCTCAAGCAAGGTATTATGAACAGGCAACGACTCACGCCAGGTAAAATTCAGCTCGCGGCGCAAAGACTCGTCTTTCTCGTCACCATCAGCATTATCTTGACCCGTTGAGGATGCCAGCAGATCGCCACCATTGATGTGGGTCAAACGCCCTCGGATCACCGGATAGCTGTCCGAACGCACCACCCCGTGATCATCAAGCGCCGCCAAATAATCGGCTTGTTGCTCAGGACTGATATTGAGGGCAAATACATTGGGGGCATTCGCAGGCAGTGTCTGCTGCCAGTCTGACAGTAAATCACTGCGTAGCAACCAAATCACCGTCAGTAGCATCAGTGAACAGGTCAGTGCCGCCAACTGTGCGCCGGTCGCCAACCGACTGCGACTGATCCGGCTCAGTGCCAGTGTCATTGCAGGTCCCCACCGGGCACGCTTTAGCGCCGCAACCACTGCCACACCGAGCAGTGCCAGAACCAGCATCAAGACTGTCAGCCCCGCCAATGTCAGCCACATCAGACCATTATCACCAAACCACAACAGCGACGCGGCCATCGGCAATATCAACAAACTATAACTGCGTCGATTAACTGGCCAGTGAACCTGCGGTTGGATCACTGCAATCGCAGGCGCTTCAACTAAGCGGTTCAACGCTATTCCCATCCCAGGGATCAATACCAATAGTGCCACCAGCAGGCTGACAATAAGTGGCATCACGCCCATGGCCGGGAGGGGGTCGGGTAATATACCGCTAAGAGGGAGTCGTAATAAGTATTCAAGCAGAGCACCAAGACTGATCCCGGCCACCGCTGCCAACAAAAATAGCATCACCAACTGCCCCGTCAGCCATTGCCAGAGCCAGCGGCGGCGAGCTCCTAAGCTTTTCATCATCGCAACGGTTTCACGTCGGGTCGCGGTATAATGAGAGCAAGTCAACACTAGAGTAGCCGTTGCCATGATGATCACTAAAATGAGCGTCAATGACAGATATTGCTGGGCTTTGTCGATGATGTCTCCGGTTCGTCCCTGAGATGTTTCGCTGATCCAACGGTCTCCGGGTGCCAATGTCACCGCTTTTTGCAATGCCGATAATTGCTGTTCTGGACCGGTAAAATAAGTCAGGTACTGCACCCGACTGCCCGGTTGAATTGCCCCCGTTTTCGCGAGATCATCAGCATGGATCAGCACGGCAGGCATCTGGCTGAAGGGATTAAATGACAGTTCTGGCTCCTGTTTAATCGTACCACTCACCGTCAGCTCTGCGTCACCAATAGCCAGCCGATCGCCTGGCTTCACTTGCAACAAATCAAACAAGCGTTCCGCCAGCCATAATTCTCCAGGAAATACATGATGTTGAATAGACCGGGCCGTTTGCAACGTCAACTCACCGCGCAATGGAAAGTCACTATCAACACTTTTCACACTGACCAGTTGCATCGCCTCATCACTAAAGGCCATGGTACCAAAACGTGTCTGCTGTGTAGTTGTCAGATCACGCTGTGCAGCCTCTTCCAACAACACAGGCGTAATCGGATTCGCCGAACGAAAAACCAGATCAGCGGCAATCATCGACCGTCCCTGATCCACCATCACTTTCTCAACCCGCACCACCAACGCTGACAGCGCAAATACACAGGCAATGATCAAGCTCAGTGCGACCGCAACTGGCCATAACTGGCCTTGCCACAATTCACGCCAGCTCCATTTCAGCATCAAGGCTCGGTTCACCTGACGGGGCATACGTTGGCATTCACTCAGTTCAGTCATGCTACTACCACGCTCCCACCCGCCATTGTCAATGTGCGATCACAACGCTGTGCCAGCTGAGGATCATGAGTGACCAAGACAAGCGTCGTGCCATGATCTCGATTAAGCGCAAAGAGCAGCTCAATCACATTGGCGGCCGTATGCTGATCCAGGTTGCCGGTCGGTTCATCGGCAAACAAAATTTTCGGCCGGGTCATAAATGCTCGTGCGAGTGCTACTCGTTGCTGCTCACCACCGGATAACTGTGAAGGAAGGTGGCTCTCCCTCCCACTTAACCCCACACTCGCCAGCAACGCTTTCGCCCGCGATGCATCACCATCCTGTCCCTTGATAATGGCAGGCAGTAACACATTTTCCAGCGCGGTTAATGACGGGATCAATAAGAAACTCTGAAACACGAAGCCAATAGCCTCACTGCGTAATACTGCTCGGGCTTCATCGTCCATGGTTGAAACATTCTGCCCCAGTAATTCAATACGTCCTTGACTCGGTACATCAAGGCCTGCCAGTAAGGTCATCAATGTCGACTTCCCTGCGCCTGAGACACCAACCAAAGCAATTGCTTCACCTTGCTCGACCTCGAGGGAAACATCCTGCAAAATGGTCAGAGACGATGATGACGTCGTCACCTGTTTAGATACAGAGACAGCTTTAATCACGGATGTAGACATGATGCGATTCCTTTCAGTATTACTCTTTATTCTCTTCTCGCAGCAGAGTATCGCTGCGACCATGGTGGTGCTGGGTGACAGCCTGAGTGCGGGTTATCAGATGGCCGCCGAAAAAAGCTGGCCAAACCTGCTCTCCCCACAACTGGAAAATAACGGTCATCCGATGACCATTATTAATGCCAGCATTTCAGGAGACACCACCGGCAACGGCTTGGCACGTCTACCATCCCTGCTCAGCCGTCATAAGCCGGACTATGTGATTATCGAACTCGGCGCCAATGATGGTCTTCGTGGCTTTCCTCCTTCAACTATACGCAAAAATCTGAGCAATATGATCACTCAGATAGAAGATGCGGGGGCAAAAGCATTACTTATGCAGATAGTTGTACCGCCAAACTATGGCAAACGCTATAGCGCGCAGTTTGCAAAGTTGTATCAAGACGTGAGCAAATCACACAATGTCCCACTGCTTCCTTTTTTCCTTGAACACATCATACTCAAGCAGGAATGGATGATGGAAGATGGCCTGCACCCGACCTCCGATGCTCAGCCGTGGATTGCCGAGTTTATCGCTGCCGCAGTCTCACCCCACCTTTAACCCCCTAACTGGATGGAACCGACATGACAACCACACTTTTACTCACAGGCTGCAGCACAGGGATCGGGTACTATTGCGCCCATGCCCTACACGATGCAGGTTACTTCGTCGTCGCCAGCTGTCGTAAATATGACGATGTAGAGCGCCTCAAGCAAGAAGGATTGCACTGTGTTCAACTCGATATGGATAGTGAAGACTCGATTGAGCAGGGACTGGCGGCAGCGCTGGAGTTAATGGATGGTAAGCTCGATATTTTGTTCAATAATGCTGCTTATGGCCAGCCAGGGGCACTGGAAGATCTCCCTACCGCCGCATTGCGCCAACAGTTTGAAAGTAACCTATTTGGCTGGCATCACCTCACCAAGGCCGTGATCCCACTGATGCTCAAACAAGGCAGTGGAAAAATTGTTCAAAACAGCTCAGTATTAGGGCTGGTCGCAATGAAATACCGCGGAGCCTACAACGCCAGCAAATTTGCCCTAGAAGGATATACCGATACCTTGCGTCTTGAGCTATCCGATACCCCTATCCATGTCAGCTTGATCGAGCCAGGTCCGATCGAAAGCCAGTTTAGAGCCAACGCAAAAACAAAGTTTGAGCAGTACATTGAGATGGCAAGTTCACGCCATCATGCCAACTACCAAAAAACGCTGGAACGGCTTGGTAAAGCTTCACCATCGAATAAATTCACCTTGGGCCCAGAAGCCGTACTCAAGCCCCTGCAAGCCATCATTGATAGCCCCAACCCCGCGACCCGATACTATGTGACCCAACCCACCTATCTATTTGGCTTTCTAAAACGCATTCTTCCTACTCAATGGCTCGATAACATCCTGAGAAAAAGCAACTAAGTACTACCCCCCCCGTAAAAATGCAGTTATGACACTGCATTTTTACTGCAAGTAACTATTTATTCATGTAAAAAATGCATCTTTGAGATCAAAAAAACAGCATATCACCTAATCTAACCACTCAAAACAAAGCGTTGATTTCACAATATGAGAAACCAGCCAAAAAAAACAAGAAACGTAATATTACTGTCACACAGTCCCGATACTATGATCAGGTAAGTTGAAGCATTCCCTACAAGGTCTCCAACTTATCCCCATGAGATAGTAAAATCAGTGACAATAACGACAAAGGTGTAGTCATGACATTGCGCCAAATTAATATTCTTTGTGCCTGTGTAACACTGGCACTACTGCTAACGTTTCAATAAAAAAAGGAGAGCTGAGCTCTCCTTTTTTTATACCTTCAACATGCTTTGTCTCCTCGTCCCCGTACGACGGCTTGAAATAGTCGGGTTCCTCCCCCATAACTAATACAAAGCAATACATTATCGTTATTTTGCGCCTATACCGATGTCCAGGGAGTGAAGAAAACCATGTACAACCAACCAGCCATCGAACTGAACGAACAAAATCTCCAGCAGATCATCGATCAATCGATGCAGACACCTGTTGTGATCAGTTTCTGGGCACCTTCTATGCCAGAAACCATTGAGATCAACCAACTCCTTGAAAAAATTGTCACGTCCTATCAAGGCCAGGTATCTCTAGCCTCACTCAACTGCGAAGCCCAGCCAATGGTGGCACGTCAGTTTGGCGTTCAAAGTCTACCGACGGTTGCATTGTTCAAAGAAGGACGACCCGTCGACGGGACTGCTGGCCCACAAAATGAACAATCCCTGCGCGAAATGCTAAATAAACATCTACCAAGCCAAGAAGAGCTGGCACTGAAAGATGCCTTAGCCAAAGTCGACGCCCAGCAATACAACGAAGCCTTACCGATCCTCCGTGAACTTACTGCTGCATTTGGTCAGCATAGCGTGATCACCCTAGCAATTGCCGAGTGTCTTGTTGAAACGTCTCAGTACGATGAAGCTGCAAGCCTGCTGGACACGGTACCAATGCAGGATCAAGATGCGAAATATAAAGGATTAATGGCTAAGCTGGAATTGCATAAACAGGCCAGTGATTCGCCAGAGATCAGGCTGCTGGAAGAAAAGCTTGCAGCAGAGCCCGCAAACAGTGACATCGCGTTTGAATTGGCGGTGCAGTACAGCCAAGTAGACCGTGCCGAAGAAGCATTGGAGCTATTGATATCGCTACTACGTAAAGATTTGAATTTTGCAGATGGTCAGGCCAAGAAAACCATGATGGATATATTAGCCGCATTGGGACAAGGCAACGCTGTGGCAGGTAAATATCGTCGCCAGTTATATTCACTGCTTTACTAGTTCACCCCTAACTATTTCATTAGGCTGGGCTAACATGTCCCAGCCTTTATTTTGTCCCCACGTTACTTATCTCGGCATAACCCTTCAATAATCGGACAACACGCTCCTTCGTCACCTGGGCACTGCTTAGTCAAGGCTTCAAGTGTTTGCTTCATTTGCTGTAACTCATTAATTTTAAGATCAATTTCCAGCAACTTCTGCTCAGCCTTCATCTTTACGTCGGCACTACGACGATCCGGATCACGTGAAAATGCCAGCAATTCACGACTCTCATCCAGTGTAAAACCGACTAATCGGGAGCGTCGTATCAAATGCAGCTCATCAACATGCTTGGCATGGTATTGACGATAGCCATTAGCAGCACGACAAGGCGGTGAAATCACGCCCTTCTCTTCATAAAAACGGATGGTTTTGGTGGTTAACCCTGTCAATTGGGCTATATCGCTAATATTCATATTCACCCTTACAGTTAATGGAAGGTTTATCTCTTATTATTTGCATAACGCGCAATAATCACAAGTGAAAAAATACTTTTCACTATGATCACTACAAAAGATTGACCTTACAGCTGATGGAAGGTTTATGATGAACTATCTTCGAAATACGCATTAATGATTGAGGTAGCCCGATGGCTGAGTTAACCCTTCCTCTAGGCAAAGTTCGGTGCATGAACTGTGCCGGTAAAATTAAGCAAGCCTTATCCAGCTTGCCCGGTATCGAATCCGTGGATGTCGATACTCAGCAGGCCGTGATTCGTGGCAATGTCGAACCAACCACTGTGATAAACACCATTACCGCATTGGGCTACGACGCGGGGTACCACTATGAACTGCCTCTTTCAGGGTTGTCATGCGGTAAGTGCGTCAATAAAATCAGCAATGCACTCGCACAACAGCCGCAAGTATTCGATTATCACGTCAACAAAACCCTCTTGACCGTCACAACCACACTCGCTAAATCGGAGATCATTGCACTCGTTGAGTCGCTGGGCTATCAGGTTCCAACACTGACAACTATAGAGCTCGCACTATCAGGCCTGAGCTGTGGCCGTTGTGTTGCTAAAGTTGAACAAGCGCTATCCGATGAGCCACTCATTAGCCACTACACCGTCAGTAAAGATTCAGCAACCATCGACACCACACTGGATCCGCAATCCGTGATTGCTTGCATTAAAGCACTTGGTTTTTCAGCTAAAGTCATCACCTCAGACTGTCTTCAGGCCAAGGATGTTAATCACAATGAAGCGCCTCAGGAGCAAGACATACTGACCAAAGACACGCCAACAACACCCGAAATACCTATCCAGACCACACATAACACCAGCACCGATAGTGATGATGCCAAGCAATTTATTCTCTCCGGCATGACCTGCGCGAGCTGTGTCGCCTCTGTAGAAAAAGCCATGCGGGCGGTTCCCGGCGTGACTTCTGCCAGTGTCAACTTGGCTGAACGTACCGCGCTGGTCAATGGCAGTGCTGCTGCAGAACAAATCATCGCTGCGGTCTCTGATGCAGGTTATGGTGCTGAACTGAGTGAAGATGAACAAACTCGCCGCCAGCGCCAGCAAATTCAAAATGAGCAAACCTATCGCCAGCACATGCGTAACGCTTATATTGCGCTTGGGGCGGGTATTCCGATGATGGCTTGGGGCCTTTTCGGTGGCAGTATGATGATCGTCTCACCCACAAGCCAGATCGGCTGGGGGAGCATCGGGATCTTAACCTTAATATTACTGGTTACTGTCGGCCGCCACTTTTTTGTAAACGCTTGGAAAGCATTTAAACACCATCGCGCGACCATGGATACCTTAGTCGCTTTAGGTACTGGCGCTGCATGGCTATATTCAATGCTCGCTGTTATCGCCCCTGATTTACTACCGGCACAAGCCAGACATGTCTATTTTGAAGCCTCTGCAATGATCCTGGGTCTTATCACCCTCGGTCATGCACTGGAAGCTCGCGCTCGGAGCAGAACCTCCAAAGCGCTGGAAAAACTGATGGATCTCCAACCTCAAACGGCAGTGATTGTCGAAAATGGTGAAGAACGTGAAGTCCCGCTAGCGGATGTAAAAACGGGTATGTTGCTGCGTCTTTATCCCGGCGGTAAAGTGCCTGTCGATGGCACCATTGAGCAAGGCCAAAGCTACATCGATGAATCGATGCTAACAGGTGAGCCGATCCCGGCGAACAAACAAGTAGGTGACACTCTACACGCCGGTACTATTAACCAGAACGGCAGTTTGCTGTTTAGAGCAGAGAAAATTGGTCGTGACACCATGCTCGCACGGATCATTGATCTGGTCCGTCAGGCCCAAAGCAGCAAACCCGCGCTGGCGCGACTGGCCGATACCATCTCGTCAATTTTTGTCCCGACAGTGATGATCATTGCCGTAATGACCGCCATGATCTGGTACTACTTTGGCCCTGACCCATCCTCTGTGTATATGCTCGTCACCGCAACAACCGTGCTGATCATTGCCTGTCCTTGTGCCTTAGGGTTAGCGACACCGATGTCTGTCACCGTAGGGATTGGTCGCGCTGCTGAATATGGCGTATTGATCCGCAATGCCGAGGCACTACAAGTCGCGGCCAACATTGATACCGTGGTACTCGACAAAACTGGCACCCTGACAGAAGGTAAACCCCAACTGGTTGAACACCACAGCTACAATGATTTTTCGGATAATCAAATCCTGATGCTCGCGGCCAGTCTAGAGCAAGGGTCGGAGCATCCGCTCGCCAAAGCCATCGTCGATGCAGCCAAAGCACAATCGTTAGCATTGCTTACCACACAGACATTCGATGCCAAGCCCGGGTTTGGGATCTGCGGACAAGTTAATGGTCATACGCTGTTACTGGGTAACCGTAAATTAATGGAGCAACATGCGATCTCGATGGCAGAAGCAGAGCAAGATAGCCATACGATCAGTCAGCAAGGTGCAACGCCAATCTACATCGCCATCAATAATCAACTCGCTGGCCTCTTAGGTATTAGCGATCCCCTTCGCCACGATTCTATTGACGCGATTAAGCGCCTAAAACAAATGGGACTGAATGTGGTTATGCTAACGGGTGACATTGAAGCAACGGCTAATGCCATTGCCGCTCAAGCTGGCATTGATCATGTTATTGCAGGAGTACTTCCTGATGGTAAGGCCACTCAAGTCGCTAAGCTACAACAACAAGGCAAACGAGTCGCTATGGTCGGTGATGGGATCAACGATGCCCCTGCACTGGCGCAAGCGGAAGTAGGCATTGCGATGGGCAGCGGCAGTGATGTTGCTATTGAAAGTGCTCAGTTCACGTTGGTGCGCCATTCGCTACACGGCGTGGTTGATGCGCTGCAACTGTCTGCGGCAACATTGCGGAATATGAAGCAAAATTTATTTGGTGCTTTTGTCTACAACACCTTGGGGATCCCAATTGCCGCAGGCGTACTCTTCCCCTTTACTGGCGCATTACTTAGCCCAGTCATTGCAGGTGCAGCGATGGCGTTGTCTTCCATTACTGTCGTCAGTAATGCAAATCGCCTACGATTCTTTACTCCGGTGGGTAGCTCTCGCCAACCCACCACGCATAAGGAAGATTAATATGATTGCTCTTATTGGCCTCGCGCTTATTGGATTTATTATCTGGTGGTTCTGGTTACATCCGTCCCGCCGAACTTAATCCCTCTATTAACTGAACCGTCTGGTCATACCAACTAGACGGTTCAGGCTATTCGACTCGCCGCCAACACTCCGATATCCTATCCCGACTTCTGATCTACACTGTGGTTACCATGCTCAAATCATTACTGACCAAAGCCTTGCTATTACTTCCCTTTGTGGTGTCATATGTCAATGCCGAACCACTTGTTTGGCAAGCTAAAGATGACCAGCGACAGTTCATTTTCCTTGGTTCAATCCATGCCGGTAATACCGATCTCTACCCACTCCCCACTATTTTCCTACAGCATTGGCAACACGCGGATGCACTAGTGGTCGAAGCAAATATCCTTCAGCCGTCACGTGCGAGACTAGACCCAGAGGTTCCCAGCACCGAGTCAGTACTCTCCAAAACAGAAAAACAGGCATTAACCGCCACCGCCAAGCTCGCCGGACTATCACCATCCTCTTTATTGCAATCGCCACCTTGGCTATCAGCCATCACTTTACAAATGCATATGGCACGGCAGGCAAAACTGGATCCGGAACAAGGGATTGATATCACCCTACTCCGACGGGCAAAAGCTCAGCAGCTGCCAATTCTCGAGTTAGAAAGCATTACTCAGCAAATCCACTTGATGGAACAGCTTCCCGATCACGGTAAAGATTTACTCATGACAACTGTGACTGGCTGGGGTGAGATGGAAACACAACTCACTTGCCTATTAACAGCATGGAAAGCCGGCGACCAACAGCAGCTACTCACACTGTTCCATGACAGTCAGTATTCCAGTCATACCGATGATGCACTAATCAATAACCGCAACCATAACTGGGCCAAGCAACTAACAACTGCACCAGAGTATCAACAAGGGACATTCATGGTCGTGGTCGGGGCGATGCACCTCTTAGGCAAACAAGGCGTTCAGGCTCTATTAGCACAACAAGGATTTGATGTTAAGCCACTTACTCAAGGGCAAACGGTACGATGTGACTAGGTGTGAGGTGCGAGGTGCGAGGTGCGAGGTGCGAGGTGCGATAATTTCTCACACTTCAACTCACGACAAAATGTAATAGAAATGAACATAACAATGAATGTATTAGATAAACTCGGCGATACACAACGCGGACGTATTTATACCCTATTCGGGGTGATGATCTTAAGTTTCGACAGCCTGCTAGTGCGCCTGATCCATGGTCACGAATGGACCTTAATATTCTGGCGAGGCCTACTGCCTGCCATCGTGCTGTTCATCGTACAATGGCGGCGGGACAGGACTGTCCTCACTGAGCACTTCTTTCGCCCTGCCCTCAGTACAATACTGGTTGCACTGCTATTTTCCGCTTCCACAATCTGCTTTGTATTCTCGATTGATAATACCGAAGTCACCAGTACTCTGGTGATAGCCAATACTGCACCACTGATCACCGCGGTACTCGCCTTTTTTTGGCTCGATGAGCGACTAAATCGTTCAACGATACTTGCTATTTTAATTTCGGTTGGTGGGATCTGGCTTGTGTTTGCTTATCAACCCAATCCGGCAGAATTAAAAGGCGACGCTCTGGCCCTCGTTACTGCATTGTCAATGTCGGTATACCTCATCATGCTACGGAAAACCAAGGCACGCTACGCCACTGTATTCTTAATTTATTCAGGGTGCTTTTCCGCTGTGATCGCACTGCTAGCAGGCGCTCAGCCATTATCGTTAACGCCACTGAAAGATCTGTACATCTTTTTATTGTGTGCTGGCGTGGTGCCATTTTCTTTCTTACTTATCTCATTAGGGCCCCGCTACCTTCCCGCAGCAGAAGCCAGCCTCATATTACTGCTAGAAATTCTCTTCGGCCCCCTTTGGGTTTGGCTTATTCTGGCTGAAGCACCATCAAAACAAGTCGCTCTCGGCGCAATTATTATTGTTGTAACATTGGCTTGTCATACCCTCTGGAGCCAACGGCGAACATAAATAGTGTCAAACTGCGCTATTCACTGGCGCACCAAATTCAGCACCAATGAAAAAGCCTCAGTCTGTCGACTGAGGCTTTAATAGTGGTCGATGAAGAGGCCTCTGCTGTCCAAGGTTTTAGGAAAACCCCGACCCTCTGGTCCGCTATTCTCAAAACATGAGATGCACTACCAAACTGCGCTATTCACTGGCGCACCAAATTCAGCACCAATGAAAAAGCCTCAGTCTGTCGACTGAGGCTTTAATAGTGGTCGGTGAAGAGGCCTCTGCTGTCCAAGGTTTTAGGAAAACCCCGACCCTCTGGTCCGCTATTCTCAAAAACATGAGATGCGCTACCAAACTGCGCTATTCACCGACAATAAATAATGGTTCTAAGCAAACCACTACTTTTAATAGTGGTCGGTGAAGAGGCCTATACTGTCCAAGGTTTTGGGAAACCCCGACCCTCTGGTCCGCTATTCTCAAAAACATGAGATGCGCTACCAAATTGCGCTATTCACTGGCGCACCAAATTCAGCACCAATGAAAAAGCCTCAGTCTGTCGACTGAGGCTTTAATAGTGGTCGGTGAAGAGGGATTCGAACCCCCGACCCTCTGGTCCCAAACCAGATGCGCTACCAAACTGCGCTATTCACCGACAATAAATAATGGTTCTAAGTAAACCACTACTTTTAATAGTGGTCGGTGAAGAGGGATTCGAACCCCCGACCCTCTGGTCCCAAACCAGATGCGCTACCAAACTGCGCTATTCACCGACAATAAATAATGGTTCTAAGYAAACCACTACTTTTAATAGTGGTCGGTGAAGAGGCCTATGCTGTCCAAGGTTTTGGGAAACCCCCGACCCTCTGGTCCGCTATTCTCAAAAACATGAGATGCGCTACCAAACTGCGCTATTCACCGACAATAAATAATGATTCTAAGCAAACCACTACTTTTAATAGTGGTCGGTGAAGAGGCCTACGCTGTCCAAGGTTTTGGGAAACCCCCGACCCTCTGGTCCGCTATTCTCAAAAACATGAGATGCGCTACCAAACTGCGCTATTCACCGACAATAAATAATGATTCTAAGCAAACCACTATTTTTAATAGTGGTCGGTGAAGAGGGATTCGAACCCCCGACCCTCTGGTCCCAAACCAGATGCGCTACCAAACTGCGCTATTCACCGACGACAAGTAAAATGCTCTTTAAAGCTTCCTACTTGGCAGCAGCTCCGTCGCTGCTGAGGTCGCTTATATTACTCAGCAAATGAAATTACGCAAGGGGAAAACCCATTTTTTATGTGATATCGGATTCAACTGCTCATTGAACTAGCAGCAGTGATGAAAAAGCGATCACAAACGCCAGCACGGATACAACCCCGAAACAATTTAAACACCACACACCCAAATTGTAACAACAGAAATGTTTCATTTAGTATCTTACGGCTATTATCTCACGACCAAAGGAATATATATGAATTTTGGGATAGATCATCTCTTCGGTGCGCTGGGTTTAATAATTTCCTTTGGCAGTTACTTTGTTTACAAAGTACTGTCTGCACCTTCTTCTCACCAGAGCCATTTAGCAACATTTGTTACTTGTGCCAGGATCTAACTTGTCGGTGTTGATCCTGGATTTCTTTATTCTGTCCCCTCTCAATGCGTATAATCGAGACATGAGTCTCTAACCTTGAAACATCATGTCAGATAACGATGAATGCGATCTCTTCCGAGAGATGATGGCCGACGTCTCACCGATCAAGCAGGATAAGGTAGATGTCGTTCAAAAATACAAAATTACAAATGCACAGCTAGCACGACGCCTCGCGGCACAAACATTATCAAACCATGATTCTGAATACCTTTCCCTTGATTTCGCCAACATGCTCAAACCAGATGACATGGTCGAATTCAAACGAGATGGAGTGCAAGATGGCGTATTTAGAAAACTTCGCCTCGGTAAGTATGATATTCATGCCCGCCTTGATCTCCACCGTAAAACCTTACGAGAAGCACGTGATGAAGTACTTAACTTTCTCCGCCAATGCCAACGTATGGATATTCGTACGGTAATGATTGTTCATGGCAAAGGGGAGAAATCGAATCCACCCGCTTTGATGAAAAGTTATGTGGCAACATGGCTTGGTCAAATATCCGATGTGATGTGCTACCACTCAGCCCTTCGCCAACATGGCGGAAGCGGTGCACTGTATGTAATGCTAAAGAAAAGTCCAGAAAAGAAACTAGAAAACAGAGAACGCCACAACAAGCGCCAAAGTTAACCTTCATACAAATAAAAAAGGAGCTTAAGCTCCTTTTTTATTTAGCAACCATGAGGTAATGAAAACGACTCTAAGCCATCATCACAACACGCATTGCTAAAAGAATTAAAACAACTCCTGACAAGCGGTCAATTAACAAGGCTTTGGTTCTTAACTTATCAAGTACCCGCGGGTTGGACAGAACAATAGCAATAACGGTATACCATAAGCCGTCAACCAATAGCGGCGTCGCAACAATAATGGCCCGACTTGTGGCTTCTGTTCCCACTGCAACAAACTGGCTAAATAACGCCAAAAAAAACAATGCTAATTTAGGATTGAGTAGCGATATCATTGCCCCATCACGAGCAGCTTCCCATAAATTACTTGGTTGGCCTGCTGCTAACTTTGCCGCAACGCCACCTTTCGAACGTAAGGCATTTATCCCTAAATAAGCGAGATAGCCCGCCCCCGCGTAAGTAATAAAACTAAATAATACTGGCGATTGCTGAAGTACAATGGCCAAACCCAGTAATGTGACTAGCGCATAAATCCCAACGCCCATGGCATGAGCCCATGATGTAACTACGCCATGCAGGCGCCCTCCGGCTAGGCTATGTTTAGCCACAACAGCTAAGCTCGGCCCTGGTGACATTGCCCCCAACATACAAACCATTAATAACGAAAGCCAAATACTGAGTGTCATTACTATTTCCCTACGCTAAATGACAAATTAATACCAATTTGGATAAGTCGATGTTAAAAAACTTATGTATACCCAAGCCACATCAATATGATCTATTTAATAGTTCAGAGGTAGCTTGGGTATAGATTAATATTATTCTTTAGCCAAGTGTGAAAACTGCCCTGAGGTTAGATCTAACAAATCTTTAGGCGCTAATTCAATTTCCAAACCGCGACGACCGGCACTTACACAGATCGTTTCAAACTTCTGAGCTGAGCTATCCAAAAACGTAGGAAGTTGTTTTTTTTGACCCAGCGGGCTAATGCCACCAACAATATAGCCCGTTGTTTTTTCGGCAATATGCGGATCCGCCATATCAGCCTTCTTTCCACCCGCGGCTTTGGCTGCCGCTTTCAAATCCAGCAACCCAATCACGGGCACGATAGCGACCGCCAATTTTTTAGGGTCACCATTAAGAGAAAACAACAATGTTTTAAATATACGCTGAGGATCTTGTCCTAGTGCCTCTGCCGCCTCAAGCCCAAAATTAGTATGTGCCGGATCATGCTGATACTGATGAATGGTATGAGGTACTTTCTTTTTCTTAGCTAAGTCGATGGCAGGCGTCATAATAACTCCAATTCAATGACGAAAAGACCAATATAGCCCAACCATCTTGGAACCCCAACATAAAAAACCCCAGCAAGGCCGGGGTTTGATATCACGATTAACAGTCAATTACTGATAAACAATCTCACCATTTGGTGCAAATGCATTAACATCAATCGGACTATTCGTCTCTAAGTATTCCTTCAGTACCTCGGCATCAACAAAGCCCGTATTGACATAACCTGGGTGGCCGGAAATTTTCGGATAACCATCACCCCCCGCAGCATTGAAGCTTGGTATGGTAAAACGATATGTTTCTGTCAGGCTTAATGGCTTATCACCAATTTTGACATTACTGACTTTACCGTTTTTAACTGTCATTGAAATGCCGTAAAACTGTGCATACGCACCTGAGTCAACAGGCTTGGTGGCAACCACATTGAGATAATCAATGATCTCAGCCCCAGTCATCTCAACGTAAGTCACAATATTACCGAACGGCTGCACAGTTAGTACATCCTTATAAGTAATGTCGCCACCCGCTATCGAATCACGCACACCGCCAGAGTTCATAACGGCAAAATCAGCTTTCGCACGCTGCATATGAGATGCTGCAATTAAACGGCCTAGATTAGTTTGCTCAAAACGGACCACATCGCGATCACCTTCAAGCTTACCATTTGATTTAGCTATCTTAATGTTCAACTGATCTTGGCCGTGTTCCTGATAAGATTTCAAAAATGCGGTTACATTTGGATCCTGAGCGATCTCATCTTGAATAAATACACGCTTTTTGGTGCCATCAGCCAATTTTACTTTCTTCTTCAGGTTAACTGGGATCAGATCATAGCTGACCATTTCCAACTCACCATTTTTGAATTCAAAATCAGCTCGGCCAACGTATTTACCCCACTCATGGGCTTGAACAATCCACGTACCGTTTTGCTGATCTGGCTGACACTCGTCACCCGGTTTGAAGTTTGTATTATTCACATTCGGCCCTTCCATGCACACAGGCTCTTGTGAATGGCCGCCGACAATCATGTCTAGCTCACCAGCAGGCAAGTAACGCGCAAGCGCGACATCACCAGGAGCATTTATACCACGGTTGCCGTTTTCATAATGCCCCATATGAGTGGTAGCAATAATTACATCTGGTTTTTCTGTGGCTTTCAGCTCTGCAATGACTTTTTTCGCTTCAGCTTTAGGATCGCGAAACTCAATACCACTGATATATTCAGGATTGCCAATCTTCGCGGTATCTTCCGTTGTTAAACCAATAACTGCAATTTTGAGCCCTTGTTGTTCAAATATCTGGTAAGGCTGGAACATACGTTTTCCCGTCGCCTTATCGTAAATATTTGCTGATAGCATTGGGAACTCCGCCCACTCTTCCTGCTGACGTAGCACTTCCAATGGATTATCAAATTCATGGTTACCCAACGCCATCGCGTCATAACCCAGCATATTCATGCCTTTAAAATCTGGCTCTGCATCTTGCAGATCTGATTCTGGAACACCAGTATTAATGTCACCACCAGAGAGCAACAAACTCGTCCCCCCCTCTGCTGCTACCTCTGCTCGAAGCTGATCCAATAATGTTTTACGCGCAGCCATACCGTATTCACCATTGCCGTTATGCCAGAAACGACCGTGGTTATCATTCGTATGGAGAATCGTAAATCGATATGTTTGATCAGCCTGCCAGGATGGCTGGGCAGTTTCAGATTGGCTGGCACAGCCAGTCAGCGAGGCAAGTACCGCAGCGGCGAGTGCTGCCTTGACGAAAAAGCGTTCCTTCATGGGTGTCACCTTAACCTAGTTGTATGTATGCCGTATCATTCGGCTAAACCGGTACTAGTTTAAGTTATTTAGTTAACGCGGCCAGATGGATTACATTAATATGTCGACGAGATCACAATACATATCCCCCCATGTATCACATTGATATCACAGGTAAAAAAAAGCCTCACCAATGTAAGGCTTGAATTAATGAATTGTTACTTGCTCGCTGTATAATTTATTAGGCAGTTACAGGCTTGCGAGCCGGATGTTTAAGAAAGACGGCAATCACTGCCGATATCGCGAGGAAAAAGCAGTAATAAGAATGGCTGACCACCTCAAGCGGAGACAAAGCAAAAACCGAACCGAGCAAAAGAGCTTGTGCACCATATGGTAATAATCCTTGCACCACACAAGAGAATATATCGAGCAAACTCGCAGAGCGACGCGGTGTTACGCCATTTTCCTCAGCCAACTCACGAGCAACCCCACCCGATACGATGATGGCAACGGTATTATTGGCTGTACAGCAGTTAGTCATACTCACTAAGCCAGCAATACCTAGCTCACTGGCGCGAAGATTCTGTCCTTGAGTATGCTGTTTACTGAACACTTTAATCACTCGACTCACTAGCTGGGTTAGATAAGCTAACCCACCTTGACGACGCATTAGCTCACCCATACCACCAATTAGCATCGACAGCAGGAAAATTTCCTGCATATTGCCAAACCCCGCATAGATATCTTTTGCATACGTCGTTAAACCGTAGTCAACAGTGGCAAACAGCCCAATACCGCCAGCCAACACAATCCCCAGACTCAATACAACAAAAACATTAATACCCGAGACCGCCAACGCTAAAATCGTAATATACGGTATCACTTTCAACCATTCGATCTGTGTCGCCGCTGGCACCTCTGTGGGAGTACTGTTAAAGAGAAACAAAGCGATAGCGGCAATAGCCGCCGGTAAGGCAATACGGATATTCTCGCGGAATTTGTCTTTCATTTGACAACCTTGAGAACGAGTTGACGCAATCGTGGTATCCGAAATTATCGATAAGTTATCACCGAACATCGCCCCGCTGAGTACCACACCCGCCGTCAGTGCAACATCCATGCCCGCCGCCTGTGCTATACCCAATGCCACAGGAGCAACAGCTGCAATGGTTCCCATTGATGTCCCCATCGCCGTTGCAATAAAGGCTGAAATAACAAAGATACCAGGCAAAATCATACTCGATGGTAACATCGATAAGCCAAGATTGACTGTCGCATCGACCCCCCCCGTGGCCTTGGCAACTGATGCAAAGGCACCCGCTAACAGGTAGATCATGCACATAGCAATGATATCGTTATGGCCGACACCACGTAAAAACTGTTCAATCGCTTTGTTTAGTTTTTCTTTACTCAATAAAATAGCGATAACAATTGCAGGTAAAACAGCAACAGGAGCAGGCAGTTGGTAAAAGGCGAAATCCACCCCTTGCAGGGTTAAATAGGTTCCAACACCGATAAATAAAGAAAGGAATATTCCCAACGGGAGTAATGCCAGCGCGGATGGCGTTGGCTCAGTAACAGATTGTTGTGTTGTGTTTGGCATGATGACTACAGGACATCTATTGTTTAATTTGCACCTAGACTAAGTGTTACCTCTTGCCGAGTCAACATCTAGACGTCTAAACATCTAAAATGCATATCAACGACACGATAATCTCATTACCTCATCATTTCGCACAACCTCAATACCACCACAAGTCATACCACTATGGAATATATATACTGTATTTTATTCTTAACTGAACGACTGGGGTCAAAATAACCGGTCTCGGTTACTTTTTAACAATACCTCGGCAGATAGTGTGATTATTGTCACTTTTTCGTGCAAGCCCTAATGAATCGCTATAATATCCGCCGCACATCTCTTCTATTGTCATCGGGATCAGGACAATGTCATTATCATTAAAACAAAAACTCATTGGAGCTAGTCTCTCTGCCGTGGTCATAATGGCAACAGCATTGACTTGGCTGGCAGCCAATCAGTTATTAGAACAAACAAGCAACGGCATTTACTCCCGCGCAGAAAGTTTAGCTGATACCGCCAGTGACGGCATCACTGATTGGGTACAAATTCGACGTAGTATCGCCAGTGCCTTTAACAATCACAGCAACGCAAGCAATGTTATTCCCTATTTACAGCAAGCCCGTGAAGCCGGCGGCTTCGATGATATCTACTTCGGTAAAACGACTGGCGAAATGCTACGATCTCGTCCAGAACGTAATATGGCTGGTTACGATCCCCGCACCCGCCCTTGGTATAAAGATGCTCAACGTGCTGATCAGCAAATAATCACTACGGCTTATCGCGATGCTGTGACCAACGCCTTGTTAATCACGATTGCTGAACCCGTCATGCAAAATGGTACACTTACGGGTGTTGTTGGCGCAGACGTGCTTATCGACCAATTAATCAGTGATGTAATTAACCTTGATGCTGGCAAAAATGCTTATGCCATGTTGATTAATAAGCAAGATAGCACCTTCCTTGCCCACCCTGATGAATCACTGCTACTTCAACCTATCAGTCGTTTAAGCAACAAGCTCTCCATGCAAACGATCGAAGCTGCGGCGCATAGTAATACGATTGAAACCGTAACAATCAATGGTAAAGAAAAGCTGTTCTACTTCGAAAATGTCCCGAATACGGACTGGGTTCTTGGCCTTGAAATGGACCGCGCAACTGAAGAAGCTAGTCACACTAGCCTATTACGCCAGTTAATTATTACTGCTGTCTTAATCACCCTGCTAGTGATCGGTGCAGTTACTGTATTGGTGAACTACTTATTCCGCGATCTTACCCATGTATCAGACGCACTTGCTGAAATAGCGAATGGTGACGGTGACCTCACTCAACGCCTAGAACCTCGCAGTAATGATGAAGTTGGTCAACTGGCCCATAATTTCAACCGCTTTGTGGGGAACATGCATGCGATGGTCAACAAACTTAACGATGTATCAAACTCGCTAAGTCAACAGGCTCACATTACCGCCTCACAAGCTGAAGAACGCAGTACTCGAATCCAGCACCAGCAAGACGAGATTAATATGGTCGCCACCGCCATTAATGAAATGGCAGCAGCTACGCAGGAAATTGCCAGCAATGCTGAGAATACTGCACGCACAGCCGAGGAAACGGTAACGGCTTCTGAGCATGGTGCCGCCCAAGTTGGTCAAAGTCAGCACTCTATCACAAGCTTAGCGGGCGAAGTGGACTCAGCAACAGGGGTGATCGGAGAACTGAATACTCACGCCCAGAGCATCAACACCATTCTCTCAACCATTCAGGGTATCGCAGAGCAAACCAACCTGCTGGCATTGAATGCCGCCATTGAAGCCGCTCGTGCAGGCGAGCAAGGCCGTGGCTTTGCCGTCGTTGCTGATGAAGTTCGCGTGCTAAGTCAGCGCACTCATGCGTCAACGCAGGAGATCCAACAGATGATTGAAACCCTGCAGCAAACCACAGGCCGTGCTGTGGGCATTATGGAAGACAGTCGCCGCATTGCCGAAACCAGTGTTGATGATGCCAATGCTGCTTCTGCCAGCCTGTCACAAATTAATTGTGCCGTGACCAATATCAGTGATATGGCCACTCAAATTGCTTCTGCCGCTGAAGAGCAGTCTTCTGTCACTTCAGAGATCACCCGTAATACCGAGGGGATCCGTAATGTATCCCTAGAGCTAGCAACAGAGGCAGATGAAGCGGCTAGACAAGCCGCTGAGCTCTCTGATCTGTCTCTCCAGCTACAGCAAGAAATCAACCGCTTTAAGCTGTAGTACTAGGTACTAGGTACTAGGTACTAGGTACTAGGTACTAGGTACTAGGTACTAGGTACTAGGTACTAGGTACTAGGTACTAGGATGAAAAAAGGCTTGCCATCATGGCAAGCCTTTTTATTGTCTAATAACCGAGATGATTAAATTAAACTAAACACTAATGCCGCTACCGCCAACATCCCCATCACCAAAATAAAATAGGTACTCATATGGCGACGATAAGCTTTCAGTGCTTCAACCTTAAATACCGCAATCATTGGCATCAAGAATAAGATCATCGCAATAACAGGGCCCGATAATGCTTCCATCATCCCCAGAATGCTTGGGTTCATGATTGCAGCAAACCAAATAGCAAAGAATAAGAAAGCAATACCCAGCTTATCAATTGTACTCGCAGGCAACGAAATTTGCTTTTGTAACATGCCATTCAGGCTCTCGCGCGCGCCTAGGAAGTGACCTAGGAATGAAGATGAAATCGCGATAAACGCAATCAATGGACCAAAAGCAGCAATCAATGGACTGCTATGAATATTCGCGAGATAAGACAGCACCGAGACATTTTGCAATTTAGCTTCTTGCAACTGAGCTGGCGTCAGACTCAGCACACAAGAAAATACAAAAAACAGCACAAAAACAATCAGCATGACCGAAGTACGCTTAAGGATTTGCTCAGATTTTACTCCCGCCGTTTCACCATAATAACGACGCTGAGCATGAACAAAGCTAGAAATAGCCGCCGCATGACTAAAGGCAAAGACTGTCACAGGGATAGCCAGCCACAGTGTTACCGTAAACTGTCCCCACTCTAGGCCTTGTGATAATTCCGGTAACTGCCAGGTCGGAACTAAATACAGAGACAAGCCCGCAAGGATCGCAGCCAACGGATACACAATGACTTCAAATGCTCGCAGCATGACCCGCTCGCCTGCCATCATGACCGCGATCATCAAAAAGACCAATACACCGGATAACACCACTCGAGATGGGCTTGTCCAGCCAAGCTGATTCACAATAAAGCTGTCTACCGTATTGGTCAGGCCAACACCGTAAATAAGCAAAATCGGAAAAATGGAGAGGAAGTAGAGCAAGGAGATCAAACGCCCGGCTTTAATACCAAAATGCTCTTCAACCACATCGGTAAAGTCAGCATCAGGACGAGAAGAAGACAGAACAAAACGCGCAAGACCGCGGTGAGCCAGAAAGGTCATAGGACCAGCCAGCACAGCCATAATCACCAGTGACCAAAACCCACCAATACCGATATTAATTGGCAGAAACAAAATACCCGCCCCGACCGCCGTACCGAAAAGACTCAGCATCCAACTTGTATCATGCTTGTTCCAGCGGGTTGCCTGCTGTTTTTCCAGCAAGGGCTGTACATCTTGAAATAATGACACGTAACTACCTACTTCTACCAAATATAATCGGAAGAGAGTATGCATAGGCGAAATTAAATACTCAAAGCGTCACAGGCAAACGTCTGACTCTTTGCCAATAGAGAGGATAGCTATAAAAACCAGATAAAAATCAAGTTTGCAGTGATAAATATAAAAATAGAGAGAAATCACAGGTGATCACACCAAAGTTTTATATTTTGTATTTTTCCATAAAACCAGAGAAATCGTACAATAAAACAACGCCCCTGTGATAAATCACAAGGGCGTTCCGTTTTCGCAAGGATCAATACTTGAAAGTGTATTGCAATTAATTGATTTCGATTGGCTCAAAACCTTTGATCAGATCATCCAGCTGCTTCAACTGAGCCAAGAATGGTTCTAGCTTGTCTAGTGGGAAAGCTGACGGACCATCACAACGTGCTTGATCCGGATTTGGATGCGCTTCCATAAATAGACCCGCAATACCGGTTGCCAGACCAGAACGAGCCAGATCCACGGTTTGCTCACGACGGCCACCTGATGCTGCACCATTTGCTTCACGGCACTGAAGGGCATGCGTCACATCAAAGATGATAGGACTGCCTTTTGACGCCTTCTTCATGACATCAAAGCCCAGCATATCGACGATCAAATTATCGTAACCATGCAGTACTCCGCGCTCACAAAGAATAACCTGATCATTACCGCATTCCGCAAACTTCTCAACAATGTTCCCCACTTGACCAGGGCTCATAAACTGAGGCTTCTTCACATTAATCACAGCACCCGTTTTAGCCATGGTCTGAACAAGGTCAGTCTGACGAGCCAGAAAAGCAGGAAGCTGGATAACATCCACCACATCAGCCACAGGCTGCGCTTGATGATGCTCATGAATGTCGGTGATAATTTTAACACCAAACGTATCTTTCAGCTCCTGAAAAATCTTCAGCCCTTCTTCCATACCCGGACCACGGTATGAATGAACAGATGAACGGTTTGCCTTATCGAAAGAAGCCTTGAATACGTAAGGGATGCCTAACTTGTTGGTTACTTCAACATAATGTTCACAGATCTGCATGGCTAGATCGCGAGACTCTAGCACATTCATACCGCCAAACAGGACAAACGGCTTGTCATTGGCAACGTCTATATCACCAACGCGAACAACTTTCTGTTCCATCATCATTCTCTCTTAAATTGTGTAATCACCACCAATCAGTGCAAGATCAGTGGCTCTTTGTTGAGTTCTGCGACCTGAAGCTTTAGCAATTCAGCGGCTGGGTCTTCAGGGCATTGTTCGATAAAGTAGGCATAGTCAGATGCCGCAGCATGGCTACAGTCCAGCTGCTGATAAATATAGCCACGATCGCGAATTTCATGTGGGTCACCAGGACGAAATGCACCTAACACCACATCACTGCAACGTAAGGCTTCTGTAAAGTGTCCCTCTCTTAGCAAAGCACTTTTCATCACGGTCAACCAACGGGCAAGAATATCGACGTTACCTGCAGCATTAAAATACTCACTGCGAAGCTCGGTAAATGGCCCACGATGGCCTTTCAACCAAGCCCCCATCACACGCTTACTGAGGTACTCTCCGTCAAACGGATTAATGTACTGAGTTTCGCTGTCAAACCACTCAACTTTTAGAATAAATTGAGTAGGAAACCCCACACCGGTCACAGGTAACTCAAGCCGTTGAGCCAAAAATAGAAACAGCGCTCCAAGACTAACTGGGATCCCTTTTTTACGCTCTAATACTTTATCAAGGTAGATATTATCCGATGAATAATATTCTTCGTGATCCCCAATAAATCCCCATTCGCGGTAAAACAGGCGCAGTAGCCCTTCCAACCGTAAATGGACATTAGGCTCATGCATCAACCGCTGCTCTGCTTCTTGAGCGAGACGCGCAAGCTGGATCCGGACCCAACTTGAGGGGAACCCAGGCTCAACGGCGGCCGTCATTTCTAACGCCCCTTCAACCAGGGGCATCGCTTCCAGTTCTTGTTCAGTAAAAGCTAACATGATTATCCCAGAAACGGTGTTTTAGTCATGGCGATTTTGGCAGCAGCCATTACCCAGCCCAACGCACCAAAAAATGCAAACGTTTTAAATACCTTATTACTGCCAATTTTCAACGTAAAATAAGCGAGCGCAATATAAGCTAATACACAGCTAAGCTTTTGGGTTAACCAGCTCCCAGCTTCCGTAAAAGGCATAAAACCGGTAATGAAAATCAATGCCACACCGGTCAACAGCATCACCGTATCAACGACGTGCGGAGTGATTTTAAGAAACTTTTTCTCATTGAAGGTCGAATTGGCCATCATCAGGACATAACGCACCACAAATAGCAGTACACTCAACGCAATCGCAATAAGATGTAGATGTTTAACAGTGGTATACATTTTTCCTCGTCTCTCTATCCTTGCCAGCAGCCCATTGTCACACGATCTAGACCCGCATAATCCTGTGCTGTTGATACCTGTTGGTATCCTAGCGTTAATAAAATTGAACGTACCGCGTCACCCTGCTCGAAACCATGTTCCATTAAAAGCCATCCACCATCCTGAAGATGAACTCGGCCCTGCTCACTAATAATGCGGATATCGGACAAACCATTCTCATCCGCTACCAGCGCACTTTTGGGTTCAAATCGCACATCCCCTTGAGATAGATGAGGGTCCTCCTCATCAATATAAGGAGGATTACTGACAATAACAGCAAAAAGCTCATCAGCCACTAATGGACAATACCAACTGCCAGACAGAAAACGGGCATTGGGAATGTGCAAGTTAACACGGTTTTCTTCCGCTAAAGCGGCAGCTTCAGGACGAAGGTCAATCCCCGTCACTGAAATATCACGGCGTTCAGAAGCAATGGCTAGCGCAATAGCACCGGTACCCGTACCTAAATCCAGCACCTTACAGGCTTTCGCAGGGATCTTATCCAGCGCTAATTCCACTAGGCGTTCGGTATCCGGCCGAGGGATCAATGTATGTGGCGCCACCTTTAACGGCAACGACCAAAACTCACGCTCACCCACGATATACGCCACGGGTTCCCCGTTAATACGTCGAGCCAGCAACGCATCAAATGCGCTAAGTAGCTGCGCATCTAGCATTTTTTCTGGCCAGGTCAGCAAATAGCTGCGTGGCTTGTCGAGCACATGACACAACAATACAGCGGCATCAAGGTGCGGGCTGTCAGAACCCGCCACATTTAACAGCTCAACCGCTCGCTTTAGCTGAGCGTCAATCGACTGTGACATTAGTTTTGCTCAGCCATCGCGGCTAACTGATCGGCCTGGTATTCTTGAAGAACCGGTTGGATCAGGCTATTCATATCGCCTTCCATCACCTCGTTCAGACGGTAGATAGTCAGGTTGATACGGTGATCCGACACACGGCCTTGTGGGTAGTTATAAGTACGAATACGGTCAGAACGATCACCCGAACCTAGCAGATTACGACGTGTACTCGCTTCTGCTTCGTGACGACGTTCTTCTTCTGCTTTAATAATACGAGCCGCTAGCACAGACATAGCTTTCGCCTTGTTTTTGTGCTGTGAACGCTCATCCTGACACTCTACAACCGTACCTGTTGGTAAGTGAGTAATACGAATGGCAGAATCGGTGGTGTTAACGTGCTGACCACCCGCGCCTGATGCACGGAATGTGTCAATTTTCAAATCTGACGCTTTGATTTCTGGAAGATCCGCTTCTGGGATCTCTGCCATTACAGCAACAGTACATGCCGATGTATGTACACGACCCTGTGATTCTGTCGCCGGTACACGCTGAACACGGTGACCACCCGATTCAAACTTTAAAATACCGTAAGCACCGTCGCCGTTTACTTTCGCGATCATTTCTTTATAGCCGCCTTGCTCGGAGCGGTTTTCACTGATCACTTCCATACGCCAGCCCTGACGTTCAGCAAATCGACTGTACATACGGAATAGATCACCAGCAAAAATACCCGCTTCGTCACCACCAGCACCAGCACGGATTTCCACGAAACAGTTACGTTCATCATTCGGATCTTTCGGGATCAGTAGAACTTGAAGTTCGTCTTCCAGACGTTCGATCTCTGCTTTTGCTTCCTTCACTTCTTCCTGCGCCATTTCACGCATTTCAGGATCGTCTTCATTGGCCATCTCCTCGGCCGTCGCCAAGTCTTCCTGAGCTTGTTGATAAGCTTTGAAGCACTGGGTCACTTCCTCCAGTTGTGAATATTCACGGGAAAGCGCACGGAACTTGTCCTGATCGCCAATCACCCCTGGATCACTCAGCAGGTGCTGGACTTCTTCATAACGCTCAACCAGCGTTTCTAATTTCACTAAAATTGAAGGTTTCATATTGATTTCTACTGTGTTCCACTATGGGCAGAGAACGCTTCCCTGCCTGATTTAATGTTTAATGACATCAAGCCCAACGGTTTCACGGATCACTGCCAGTTTTTCTGGCTCCCCCTGATGAGCAGCCTGCTGCATCGCCCGGGTAGGCGCATGAATCAATTTATTGGTCAATTTATTACTCAACTCAATCAAGAGCTTCTCTGGATCCCCACCATTGGCGAGCGCTTGCAGACTACGCGCCAACATATCGGATTTCATCTCATCCGCCTGACAACGATACTGGCGGATACTGTCAACCGCCTCCAGTGAACGCGCCCAACTCATAAAGGCGGCACTCTCTTCACTGACTATCGCTTCAGCCTGAATCGCCTCCGTCTTCCGCTGCTCACGGTTTTTCTCGACGATACTATGCAGATCGTCCACGCTATACAGGTAAACATCACTCAGTTCACCGACCTCTTGCTCAATATCTCGAGGAACCGCGATATCGACCAGCAGCATCGGCTGATAACGACGCGCTTTTATGGCCTTCTCTACCATCCCTTTACCAATTATCGGCAACGGGCTTGCGGTAGAACTGATCACAATATCAGCTCGACTCAGATAATCAGGGATCTCCGGTAAACTGATCACCTCTGCACCAAATTCCCGGGCTAAATTTTCGGCCCGTTCTTTAGTACGGTTGGCAACAATAAGGCGATTACAGCCCTGCTCAACCAAATGCCGGGAAACCAGTTCTATTGTTTCTCCCGCCCCAACCAATAGCACGGTCGCATCAGATAATGATTCAAAAATTTGTTTTGCTAATGTGCAGGCTGCAAATGCTACCGAGACCGCATTTCCTCCAATGTCGGTCTCGGTACGTACTCGCTTCGCCACAGTAAATGTTTTATGGAACAGCTTTTCCAGTAGACCATGAATGATCTGGTTTTCCCGGGAATCAGAGTAAGACTGCTTAACCTGTCCAAGGATCTGCGGCTCCCCTAAAACCAACGAGTCAAGGCCACAAGAGACCCGCATCAGGTGGCGAACTGCCGCCTGTTCTTCATGGAAATACAGACTTGGCATCAGTTCTTCCGCACTGATGTCGTGAAATGTCGTAAGCCAATCGATCAAAATGCCCGGCCCCGGCTGAGTGATATCGCAATACAACTCAGTCCGATTACAGGTAGAGACAATTACCCCGCTATGAATGTCAGGGTGAGCCTCTAACTGGCTTAGTGCCAGCTTCATCTTTTCAGGCGAAAACGCAACCCGTTCACGCAAGTCCACGGAGGCTGTTTTATGGTTGATTCCTAGTGCAAGCAATGTCATGGAGACGGTGTACCACTTCGCCGAAGAAAAAAGATTTAAGGGCGGATTTTACTTGATGCCCCAACTTAATAAAAGAACGCAAACCTAATCAATATGGCATAACTCCGCAAATAATAGGTTTTCATTCTCTATAATGCGAAATAATAACCTAAGAAAAACACTTATTTTTCAGTATGAAGATGTTGGAAATCTCTTCATTTTACCGCTATTGTTTGCCAACACACCTCAACAAGAAGTAATGCGATGATGTCATTTCCCCGGCCAACTTTTCGACCAATACCAAGACAGAATAGACGTCTCATTATCGCCCTATCCCTTATGTTATCTATATTGGCTGGATGTGCTACTCAACCAGATCCCCATAATCAAACAGATTGGGAAAGCCACCAACAAGCACTCACCCAGCTTGAAAAATATCAAGCAAAGGGAAAAATGGGCTATAAGGGCAGTCAGCGATTTGGCGCAAATCTTTTCTGGCAAACATCTCCGAATCAAGACCATTTATTATTAACCAATTTCCTTGGCGGCACTCTGCTCAAATTGAATGCCAGCCCAACGCGAGTCACCTTGATCAACAATGAAGGGCAAACCTTTCAAGGCACCGATGCGGCCAAACTGGTACAGCAATTAACCGGGATTGACCTCCCTGTTGATCAAATGCGCGACTGGTTAATTGGATTGCCTACCGCGGCAGATACTTACCAGCTCAATAACGAAGGACGAGTCGGTTATCTGGCTAAGCAAATTAATGACAAGCTATGGCAACTTGATTACAACGAGTATGATTACTCCGTCTCCCCAGCTCTGCCAAAGCGGATGGTATTGAGTACAACAGGTATCAATATCACCCTTATCATCAATAACTGGTCTATCAATTAGAGCGTATTATGATCACCCGCACAACCCAATGGCCTGCACCGGCCAAACTCAACTTATTCCTGTATATCACCGGACGCCGTGCCGATGGTTACCATGAGCTACAAACCCTGTTTCAGTTTCTCGATCACAGCGATACCCTGACTATCACGGCTAACACCAGTAATGATATTCAGATTATGCCCGCCATCGATGGTGTCGCCACTGAAGATAACCTGATCTACCGAGCAGCAGACAGCCTCCGTCGAAAAGCCGGAATAACAGCGGGCGCTGATATCCATCTTGACAAAATACTACCAATGGGTGGTGGTCTTGGTGGCGGTTCATCGGATGCGGCCACCACCTTGGTTGCCCTGAATTATTTGTGGCAAACTCAGCTCAGTATCGATGAATTAGCCGAACTGGGGCTTGCCTTAGGTGCCGATGTACCTGTTTTTGTCCGCGGTTTTAGCGCATTTGCCGAAGGGGTTGGAGAAAAACTGCAACCAGCAGAGCCTCAAGAGAAGTGGTTTTTAGTGGTAAAACCCGAGGCGCATATCGCAACCGTTGATATATTCACCCATCCAGGACTGAAACGAAACAGCAAAAAAAGACCATTAAATGCACTATTGGCGGGGTTTTACGAAAACGATTGCGAAAAAATCGTCAGATCACTGCACCCCGAGGTTGATAAGGCACTTTCGTGGCTGTTAGAATATGCGCCGTCAAGATTGACTGGCACAGGCGCTTGTGTGTTTGCTGAATTTAACACCGAGCAAGAAGCCATTGCCATACTGAATACATTACCTAACTGGCTCCCAGGATTTGTCGCAAAAGGTGTCAACACTTCTCCTCTTTTGACAGCCTTGACCACACATTCTATGGATTGTCAGTAACTACAACTTGGACGCAACCTGAGGTTTCCACCGTGCCTGATATGAAGCTGTTTGCTGGTAACGCGACACCAGAACTAGCGCAACGCATTGCTGATCGTCTTTACATTTCACTGGGAGACGCAACAGTTAACCGTTTTTCCGACGGTGAAGTCTGTGTTCAGATCAATGAAAATGTTCGTGGTAGCGACGTATTCATTATTCAATCTACTTGTGCACCGACAAACGACAACCTAATGGAACTGGTTGTTATGATCGATGCTCTACGCCGTGCTTCTGCTGGCCGTATCACCGCTGTAATCCCTTACTTCGGTTATGCTCGCCAAGACCGCCGCGTCCGTTCTGCCCGTGTGCCAATTACTGCGAAAGTGGTTGCTGACTTCCTGTCTAACGTTGGTGTTGACCGCGTACTGACCGTTGATCTGCACGCAGAACAAATTCAAGGCTTCTTCGATGTGCCTGTTGATAACGTATTCGGCAGTCCTGTACTGTTGGAAGACATGCTAGCGAAGAACTTGGAAGATCCAGTCGTTGTATCTCCAGATATCGGCGGTGTTGTACGTGCTCGTGCTATTGCCAAACTACTGGATGACACTGATATCGCCATTATCGACAAGCGCCGTCCACGTGCTAACGTTTCTCAGGTTATGCACCTG
This sequence comes from Photobacterium nomapromontoriensis, assembly GCF_050336815.1. NCBI lineage: Bacteria > Pseudomonadati > Pseudomonadota > Gammaproteobacteria > Vibrionales > Vibrionaceae > Photobacterium > Photobacterium nomapromontoriensis. Next base: position 3,171 of record NZ_JAKJSL010000038.1, on the reverse strand, counting down.
ATTGGTGACGTTGAAGGCCGTGACTGCATCATTGTTGATGACATGATCGATACTGGTGGCACACTGTGCAAAGCGGCGGAAGCGCTAAAAGAGCGTGGTGCAAAACGTGTATTTGCTTACGCGACTCACCCTGTATTCTCTGGTAATGCGCCTCAGAACATTCGTGAATCAGTGATTGATGAAGTGATCGTAACCGACTCTATCCCATTAACGAAAGAAATCATGGATACGGGTAAAGTTTCTGTGCTGACCCTATCAGGCATGCTAGCGGAAGCTATTCGCCGCATCAGCAACGAAGAGTCAATCTCAGCAATGTTCCACTAATTGCTGCGTAACCCCAGATTGCCAACGCCCCGCCCTGTGCGGGGCGTTTTTCGTTATTGTCTTTAATCACGGTATAAGACCGACAGAGATCCAAACAGTGACGTGGGGTTAAGATATCAATTTCACCGAGTTTGGTATAACATAGCGCGCGTTTTAAGCCCCTAAGACTTGAGAGACTAGCGTGAGTAATAACATTCGCCTATTAGTCGGCCTGGCCAATCCCGGTGCCGAGTATGCTAAAACCCGCCATAATGCGGGCGCATGGGTGGTCGAAGAACTGGCCCGTGTACATAATATTAGCTTACGAGAAGAATCGAAATACTTTGGCCAAACAGGCCGGATCGTGGCCAACGGTCAAGATCTTCGCTTATTGATCCCTTCCACGTACATGAACTTATCAGGCAAGTCCGTGGCAGCGCTGGCGAATTTCTTTCAGATCAAGCCAGAAGAAATCTTAGTGGCACATGATGAGCTCGACCTTCCGCCAGGCGTCGCCAAATTTAAAAAAGGCGGCGGTCACGGTGGGCACAATGGCCTGCGCGATATCATCAGCAAAATGGGCAACAACAAAGACTTCTATCGCTTACGGATTGGCATTGGCCACCCTGGCGATAAGAACAAAGTTGCCGGCTTTGTGCTGGGTAAAGCCCCAGCCAAAGAGCAAGACAATATCGATGCCGCTGTTGATGAAGCAGTACGTTGTATGGATATTTTGCTAAAAGATGGCTTAAGTAAAGCGCAAAACCGACTACATTCATTCAAAGCTGAATAATTGTAGCCAATCACGACATATTCTTTGCGGCAGTTATACTGCCGGAATGTATCACCGAAAATTACCAAAAGGGTTTAACACCATGGGTTTTAAATGCGGAATCGTCGGCCTGCCAAACGTCGGCAAGTCAACACTGTTCAATGCCTTAACTAAAGCTGGTATCGAAGCAGCTAACTTCCCATTCTGTACGATTGAACCAAACACAGGCGTTGTTCCTGTACCGGATCCACGTATGGATGCATTAGCAGTATTCGTTAAACCAGAACGTATTCTGCCAACTACCATGGAATTTGTAGATATCGCGGGCCTTGTTGCTGGCGCATCAAAAGGTGAAGGTCTAGGTAACAAATTCCTAGCAAACATTCGCGAAACGGATGCTATTGGTCACGTTGTTCGTTGTTTTGAAAATGACAACATTGTTCACGTTGCTGGTCGTATTGATCCTCTTGAAGATATCGATATCATCAACCTTGAACTCGCAATGGCTGACTTAGATACATGTGAGCGTGCTATTTTCCGCCTAGCTAAACGTGCAAAAGGTGGTGATAACGATGCAAAATTCGAAATCAAAGTCCTAGAAAAAATGCTGCCAGTATTAACTGACGGTGGCATGGCGCGTTCTATCGAACTAAGCAAAGAAGAAGCAGCAGCGATAAGCTACCTGAACTTCCTGACACTTAAACCGACCATGTATATTGCTAACGTTAATGAAGAGGGCTTCGAAAATAACCCATTCCTTGACAAAGTAACGGCACGCGCAGCAGAAGAAAATGCAATCGTTGTTCCAATCTGTGCATCGATGGAATCAGAAATCGCAGAGCTTGATGATGAAGACCGCGAAGAATTCCTCGCTGACATGGGGATCGAAGAACCAGGTCTTAACCGTGTTATTCGTTCTGGCTATGAGCTGTTATCACTACAGACTTACTTCACCGCAGGTGTTAAAGAAGTACGTGCATGGACTATCCCTGTGGGTGCAACTGCACCAAAAGCAGCTGGCGTAATCCACACTGATTTCGAAAAAGGCTTTATCCGTGCTGAAGTTATTGGTTACGATGACTACATCACATGTGGCGGTGAATCTGCCGCGAAGGATGCGGGTAAATGGCGTCTTGAAGGTAAAGATTACATCGTTAAAGACGGTGATGTGGTTCACTTCCGTTTCAACGTATAAATTTATCACCCGATAGAGGTGATAAATTAAACACATTCTAAGAAGCCAGCATTGATGCTGGCTTCTTTTTTATCCTCTGCGCCATTCCTGGAGCAACACTCAATATAATATTGCACCTAACTCGCTACCCACCACTCACCGTAAAAAACGCCACCTCCGCATGGCATTCGCCCAGTTCGTCCAAATATGCATCGAACAAACAGCTTTTCTCGTGATATTTAAAAAAACTGTTGACGCTTTTGGCTGGTATGAGCATAATGCGCCCCGTTCCCAAGACAGCGACCCACACGGTAAGCGGCTTGGAAAACAACAATATGGCTACGTAGCTCAGTTGGTTAGAGCACATCACTCATAATGATGGGGTCACAGGTTCGAATCCCGTCGTAGCCACCATCACCCTTGAAAGGGACGATGATAACTGTTTAAATACAGTGAAAATGCGGAAGTGGCGAAATTGGTAGACGCACCAGATTTAGGTTCTGGCGCCGCAAGGTGTGAGAGTTCAAGTCTCTCCTTCCGCACCATTCTCTCAATTGAGAGCAGCTTTGAAGAAAAGCAATCTGCAGGTCTATCGCCAAGCGGTAAGGCAGCGGCTTTTGATGCCGCCATTCCCTGGTTCGAATCCAGGTAGACCTGCCACTTTTATTGGTGTTGATTATCATGTATAGTCAGCAACCCATAATGGCTACGTAGCTCAGTTGGTTAGAGCACATCACTCATAATGATGGGGTCACAGGTTCGAATCCCGTCGTAGCCACCATTATCCTTTAAATAGGGTAATACAATGCGGAAGTGGCGAAATTGGTAGACGCACCAGATTTAGGTTCTGGCGCCGCAAGGTGTGAGAGTTCAAGTCTCTCCTTCCGCACCATTCTCTCTCTAGAGAGATCTTCAAGTCAGG
>NZ_JAKJSL010000037.1:0-85895 GCF_050336815.1 Photobacterium nomapromontoriensis | reverse complement strand
CCCATAATCAGAACTGAAACATAAAATCGACTTCATGGACTAAAAGAACAAAATTGGCACTATTTTCTGAGAAGTAATTAGAATTAATAACTAAGAATAAATCTTAAAGCCATATATCACAAAAAACCAAGAGGGGGGAAATTAACCCATAAGCGAAGCATCCCGACTAAATTATACTCTCACAATAAAACCGACCACCTATCAACCTACCGCCCACAAATGTATCTTTAGCATGAATATACATCTTGCTGTATAAAACCACCATTTCGCACAATCATCATAATAAATCAACCCAAGAGAATCGTTTGCTCCAACTTAACAGCAAAAACAATTAAACCATAACATACTGAATAATATGATTATAAATCAGGATATAGATAAAAACACATGACACAACTTATATATGATTTGACTTGCCATCAATTTTACATAAAATACGCGCCGTTTACCTGTTAGGTGGCACTTTTTGTTATTTTAATGATATTTGAGGTGTAAGCGTGGCTGACGATAATAATTATAGTCTGGGTCCGGTACCACAGACGGCACGTAAAGGGGTCGTATCCCTGACAATGGTAATGCTGGGATTAACCTTCTTTTCTGCCAGCATGTGGACAGGCGGTACATTAGGTACAGGGCTATCTTTTAATGATTTCTTCCTAGCGGTTCTTATTGGCAACCTCATCCTTGGTATCTACACATCATTCCTCGGTTACATCGGCTCATCGACAGGTCTTTCAACTCACTTGCTAGCTCGCTTCTCATTTGGCTCTAAAGGCTCTTGGCTTCCTTCATTTCTACTCGGTGGTACACAGGTTGGCTGGTTTGGCGTTGGCGTCGCAATGTTTGCTATTCCGGTTCACAAGGCGACAGGCATTGACACTAACATCCTAATCTTAGTTTCAGGATTACTGATGACAGCAACGGTATATTTCGGAATTGCTGCCCTGATGATTCTCTCAGCAATCGCCGTTCCTGCAATTGCCCTACTCGGTGGATATTCTGTATTCGAAGCGGTTGATAGTGCTGGCGGATTGAATGGTTTAAAAGCCATTACACCTGAGACCCCGATTGAATTCTCTACTGCACTCGCGCTTGTGGTCGGCTCGTTTGTTTCTGCCGGTACATTAACCGCTGACTTTGTCCGCTTTGGTAAAAAGCCAATGGGAGCGGTTATCGTAACAATGACCGCTTTCTTTATCGGCAACTCGCTGATGTTTATTTTTGGCGCGGCAGGTGCTGCGGCAACCGGCCAATCAGATATTTCAGAAGTGATGATTGCACAAGGACTACTTATTCCAGCCATCATCGTTTTGGGGCTCAATATCTGGACAACAAACGATAATGCTCTCTATGCTTCCGGCCTTGGCTTTTCAAATATTACAGGCCTATCCAGCAAATACCTTTCCATGGCTAACGGCATCATCGGCACACTATGTGCGCTATGGCTGTATAATAACTTCGTCGGCTGGCTAACTTTCCTATCTGCAGCTATCCCCCCTATTGGCGGCATTATCATTGCAGATTTTTTGAAAAACCGTCATCGTTACAAAGATTTTGCTAACGCTGAATTTAATACGGTTAACTGGGCTGCAATCATAGGTGTCGCTGTTGGTGTAGCCGCAGGTCACTTACTACCTGGTGTGGTTCCTCTCAACGCCGTGATAGGTGGTGCAATCAGTTACCTCATTTTAAACCCTATGCTAAACCGTGAAACAAACGCTCACTCTGCCAAAGCGTAAGGACAATTACACGATGCAAACTTCAACTATGCTAATCAAAAATATCACGCTACGCGGCAAGGATGGCCTGCATCAAATTCTAATTGAAAACGGTGTTTTCAAAACAATTACAGCAACGGATGTACAGCTCAATCATCAAGGCCCAATTATTGATGGTGAAGGAGGTATCGCCATACCACCATTTTGTGAACCCCATATCCACCTTGATACTACCCAGACGGCGGGTGAGCCTAGCTGGAATATATCAGGCACCTTATTTGAAGGTATTGAGCGCTGGGCTGAACGAAAATCAATGCTCTCAATTGAAGATGTAAAATCTAGAGCCAAACAAACTTTAAAGTGGCAAATCGCGAATGGTATCCAGCACGTCCGGACTCATGTTGATGTCTCTGATCCGACTCTGATCGCACTAAGAGCAATGCTGGAAGTGAAAGAAGAGATGAAAGAGTGGGTCGACATCCAAATCGTCGCGTTTCCACAAGAAGGCATTCTCTCCTACCCAAACGGTAAAGAGCTTTTAGAAGAAGCCGTGCTATTAGGGGCAGATGTCATTGGCGCGATCCCTCATTTCGAATTTACCCGTGAATACGGTGTTGAATCGCTGCACTACGTTTTTGAGTTGGCACGTAAGTATGATCGCCTCATTGATGTTCACTGTGATGAAATTGATGATGAACAATCTCGCTTTGTGGAAACACTTGCTGCGCTTGCTCATAAATATCAAATGGGGGATAGAGTTACCGCTAGTCATACCACTGCCATGCATTCCTACAATGGTGCTTACGCGTCACGACTATTTCGCTTATTGAAAATGTCTGGGATTAGCTTTGTGGCCAATCCGCTTGTGAATATTCACCTTCAGGGCCGTTTTGATGATTACCCTAAACGTCGTGGTGTCACTCGCGTGAAAGAAATGCTCGCTTCCGATATCAATGTCTGTTTCGGCCATGATGATGTGTTCGACCCATGGTATCCGCTAGGCACTGCAAATATGATGCAGGTACTGCATATGGGTCTTCATGTGTGTCAGGTGATGGGCTACGATCAAATCAATAATTCATTGGATTTAATCAGCACAAATTCAGCTCGTACTTTAAACCTTCAAGACCTCTACGGAATTGAAGTGGGTAAGCCTGGTAATTTACTCATTTTACCCGCAGATAATGGCTTTGATGCGGTACGTCGTCAGGTTCCTGTTCGTTACTCAGTTCGCGCAGGTAAGGTCATTGCAGAGACACAGCCAGCGATTGCCCATATTCAACTTGATGGTGACAAAGAACACATTACTTTCCGTCGCTAATACCAATCTGGATGAATACGTAATTTGATAATTGCGCCAGAAAAAACCAAAATGCCACCTCGTGGTGGCACTTTGGGCTATCTTGGTCTGCAATTACAGCTTAATTTTACGTCGGCTGACAGCCAGTATAAATAAACCAAACAATCCGGCCAACGGCACGGTTCCACCGCTACTGCCATTATCTATTGCGCACAGATCAAAGCTACCACCTGATGGCTTACAGTTGGTTGTTTCATCATCCTTACCACCACCGTCACCACCGCCTGTGCCACCGCCAGAACCACCCGGAGTTTCATCCTCAATAAAATCAGGATTAGTCACTGGCTGCTCGGGAATAGTACCAACCGTCACTTCTATCCATGGGAAGTAAGTCCCTATCCGCGTATAAAACCCAGGACGACTAACGGAGCCGCATACAGGAGAGCCAACAGGAGCACCACTTACAATACCAATTTGTAACCAATTTCCATCGGCATCTTTTGCTCTTAATGGTCCACCACTATCCCCTTTACAAGAATCTGGGCCGAACTCTAACGAATTACCATCACTGTCAAATAATACCGTCGGTGGAAGTGCGCACACTTTCGTCTTATTCAATGGGCTATCAATGATATAATGAGCTTCATTACCGAGCTCCAATCGAGTGAAGCATTCATCCATCGGCAGAAACGCCAACTCAGCTTCCATTAAACGATCTGAAACACCAGAACCATCACTGTTTGTCGAGCCCCAGCCTGACACTTTAGTATTCTTCGGGCGATCTCTGTCAGACCATTCACTGCCTAGCTGAACATCGATAGCGGCAGCCAGCTCAGGTGATGCTAATTTGATTGGCGTGACTTCATGGCTAGGAAATTTTCGCCCCACTCTTAATAGCGCAAGATCATTATCCAATGCCAACGACAACACATCTGTGGTAATTGTACCATCATTATTTTCAGTGCTTAATATCGTAGCGAAAGGCGAATAGTCTGGGTGGACAACAATATGCGTAACGGTATACAAATACGCAGGATCCTCAACAAGACTGCTATCCGTCCCAACCATGACATTCAATTGACTTGGAGGTAATACGGTAAAATCACCGGATCCTGCTAAATCGTGAACAACACAGTGTGCGGCAGTAAGCACCCAATTATCATTAATAACACTACCACCACAGACATGTGCGGTATCAGATGGTGTATAGCGAATGGATGCCATCCAAGTTTGATTATCCGTTGGTTTTACCGGTATACCACCCACAACGTATCCAGTGACGTCAGATGCTTGTATTGGTATAGATAATGCTGACAGTGAGATGGCCATAAGGCTCGATTTGAATGAGAAATTCATCACAACTATTCCCTTAGAGATGTAATCGGGTGAATCTATCAGGCAGAATCTAATATTGTGCTAAAAAAACGATAAGTTGGGAGTGAGCACTAATTATTAAAACAGCAAATATACATTTACATTTCAAAAATTAGTACTTAATCGAAAATTCACTAATGATACAATCGCTAACTTACAAAGAATAAGTAAGTTATGACCCCGTTACCGGGCATGATACATCTTTAAAATCAATATCCGCGTATGAACCCGTTAAACTGGTTGCTATCGTGGGATAAAAGCCACCATCAACCGCTGTTTGTAAATCACTCATATCAATCGTATAAACAGCTAATCCTAACATTGTAATATCATCCGGGATACAACCTGAATTACCCCCGTCAGAGAAACAGACACTGCCATTTGCAGTAATTTTGCCACAAGTACTCTTATTTACCTTTACGCCTAAATTCTCGAGTACAGCACTATTGGCCTGTGGTAAGTCAGATGGCAGCGTCACGCCCGTATCATTTGCAACATCCGTAATATCATAATATCCCGCAGGAATAGCACCTGTTCCATCAAAACCAATACCAGATACTGAAAATACTCGAACATCACCGTTCAGAGCTGCTTTCACATCCTCTTCTTCACAACCAACAAGCGCCAATGCCGAAAGTAAAAAAATTGCCTTTTTCATATTTATCCCTATTTTTTATCCATAGTAATTAGTCTAGGCATTAATATCTTAGCGCCAAAGTCACCATTTCCCCACAAAACACTTGTATTTTTTTTACATTACCTATTGCATTGCATAACTTTTATACGAGTAGAGCCTTAATTCTGTGATCTTGATCTTGATTCCTTCCCTTATCGAAATTTGATGGCATAATAATAAACAGAACACTTACCTGTATGGTAAAATCCACTATTACACTTCTACGGACTAATCCCATGAGTATTGAATCAATTGTTAAGCAGCGCGCTGGTCATAAATGTGAACTATGTTCTTCAACTGAAGATCTTAACGTTTACGCGGTACCAGCCTCTCCAGACGCAACAGCAGCAAGCAACATCCTAGTATGCGAAAAATGCCGTAGCGAGATCGAAGATGCTGAAACATTGGACCAAAACCACTGGCGCTGTCTGAACGATAGCATGTGGAGTCAAGAGCCTGTGGTACAAGTTATGGCTTACCGCATGCTTAAACGCCTTTCTTCTGAAACATGGGCTCAAGATCTACTAGATATGCTATATCTAGAAGAAGATAAAATTGAGTGGGCAGAAAAAGGTCTGCTTGCTGACGAAGATAAGCCGCGTGATGTGAACGGCGTTGAACTGAAAAAAGGCGACGACGTGACAATCATCAAAGACTTGCCAGTAAAAGGTTCAAGTATGGTAATTAAGCAAGGTACTGCGGTACGTGGTATTAACCTGACTGATGATCCAAAACACGTTCAGGGTAAAGTTAACGGCCAAACTATGTTCATCATTGCTGAATTCTGCCGTAAGAAATAAGTCCTTATGGGTAGTCCATCCTTCTGGACTGCCCATTATCTCCGCTTTAGATCATCAATATATTTTTTAAATTCTGTCGGAACATGCTTCTTCCAAACGTAATGTATGTGCATTAAAGCCGAGATCAATAAGGGCCTCATAAGCCAACCAGACATTATCTGGAATTATTTGCTCGATCGAATAACCGTAAGACGGATACATTTTAATACGCTGCAAATCCCCTAACATTACGTTAATCACATCACTGTATGATAATAACTCATTAGGATAGTCATCAAAGCTTATTGGTGGTGATGTCACTTGCACAACTTTGCCCGGCCACTGCTTCATAAACGTCGCGTAGGTACGTCGCTCCATGAAGGGTTTTTGTACCAATATTAAACGCTCTGGATCTAACCCTTTGCCATCAAGCAAAGCCCGTGTAAATTGAATATTCTCGCCGGTGTTGGTTGATTGAGGCTCTATAATAATAGCGGCTTCTGGTACACCCATATCAATCGCAATTGCAGCAAAAGCCTCTGCTTCTGAGTGTTCAAACAACCCCTTCGTTAGTTCCCCTACACCACCAGAGAAAATAAGATAAGGAGCAAAGCCATCTAAATATAATTTAGCGGCATATTCAGCAACTCTAACGTCATTACTGCAGAGAACAAACAGACAATCACTCGGTGTGATCTTATGATCGAGCTGATGATAGTCCCACACAGTGCAAGCCAGAGCGTGTACTTTACAAGACATAGCAATATTCCTTCATTCAACAGTCATTTTAGAAAATAAAAAACACCGAGTAGAGCACTAAGTTACCTTAAAGGGATAATGCCCAGAGTGTTCAAGCAAAAGTGCTCAAACAAACCTAGCGATGCCACCATTCAGGTGTCAGCGTGCAGTTGTGCTCTCCCGCACTCAACCAGCCTTGTTCGCCTTCAATCGTTAACTGAAGCTGCATTGTGCGCTCGACCATTGCTTCTAATTCTGACAGTGTTTGATCATTAAAATACACCACAGAGACATTACCGTATTGGGTAACTTTAGCCTTATTTTGCTGCCACCACACGGCGGGGGCATTACCACCGTAAACGGCAATTACCACTTTCTTGGCTTTATGTGCCGCTTTTTTAATGCGCTTTTCATCTGGCAATCCCAGATCAATCCACAATTCGATTTCATCGCTGAGACTCTTTGTCCACAATGCAGGCTCATCGGCTTCACAAAGCCCTTTAGTGAATTGCAAATCATCATCTGCATTGAATCCCCACATGATCAGACGCAGCATTAAACGCTGCAACGTTTCTGATGGATGGCAAGCCAGCGTATGTGTTTTATCAATATAAACGTGGCGGTCTAAATCAGCGACGTTAAATTGTGCTTTGTAAATTGTGGCTTTCAGTGCCATAACATTTTTTCCTGAATAAAAATCCCAATCAATGGGAAGAGCTATAGGTCGCAGTGTAATTCCAAGCCTATATGGGTTCAATTTGTATTTAGACTACAAAGCAATATTGTTAGGTAATTTGTGAGTTTGCGGTCAAAATAACAGCACATCTATTCCATATACCCCAATTTCCTCATTATCTAGGCAGGCCAATATCACCGATAACTAACCGCTCTTTATCTGCTTTTGGTAACTGTTTTATTCGATATTCAATCTGCATCGCTAATCGCTTGTCGCCAATGCATTCAAACCAGACTAACGTCAATGGACCTTTGCCTTTAAGATATTTCGCACCTTGAGGCCGAGTTTGATGCTCTTTGAAACGACGTTCGACATCCGTTGTTACACCACAATAAAGCTGGTTCCCGGCCGTTCGAATAAGATAGACCGACCATAGTACTTCTTTTTTCACTATCTCACTCTCTTGTGCCACACACCCTAAATTTTGACTAAAAAGCCCAGCATTGCTGGGCTTTTCGAAATAAAGCGGCTTACGAGCAGGAAGCTATGATGTTAACGATTCCAACAGCTCTTTCAGTTCAGCAACGTCTTGCTTTAACTCTGCCACTTCACTCTCCAGCGCATCGATACGTTCAGTTGTAGGCGACGATACACTAGAAACCGCCGTCGCCGCAGATGAGTGCAGTAATGCCTCAATATCGACATCTCCGCAGAATAAATGTATATAACGACAGTCACGTTTCCCCGCTTCTTTAGGAAGCTTCACCACAAACGGTCCTTTTGGATGGATAGCTAAACCGTCTAATACCGCTTCTGATTCCTTAACATCACTAAATGTACACAACCGATTAGTTCGTGTACGTATTTCTCCTGGGGTTTGTGGCCCTCGCAGTAACATTACGCATAACGCGCCCTTTTCTTGCGCGCTAAACTGAAAGGTACTGAACTCCGTATTACAAAAACGGTGCTGATATTTAGCAACTCGACTGCCAAACCCAGCCGTTACCTCTTGAATAAATCGCTTTGATTTAAGTGCTTCAACGGTGTCTAAAACCGTCGCATCATCGAGCGCCATTACAGGTTCGCGGTTACTTTTTTGATTACATGCTGTCGTCAATGCATTCAATGTCAATGGGTACTGATCAGGCGTGGTGACTTCTTTTTCAAGCAGACAACCAATCACACGAGCTTCAGTTTGTGAAAAGCAAATTTCCATGATCTTCCCTCACCCTTCTTTCTTATAACAATACAAATTCAACTGAAGAGAATAACCAAGCTTACAGCCGATTTTACCTACTGCTGACGATTATTCGTGCTGGTAAGCGTTCGTCACTCATTCACTGGGATTCATACTGACTTGAAGGGAGATTAGCATGTGATGAGACAACAACAAGCACTATCGGAATCAATTGGTGGTAAAACCACCAATTAATCGATGAGTTAGCATATTTTGTTATCTGCATCAAAGAATAGGAAAGATGTTATAGTCAACCAAGTGCTTACTATTTTTGCCTGTTTACTGATGCTGTGGGGATTTATTACAGGATTCGCTCAATCATGTGAACTCTGCTGCGACAAATCGATTACGCCCTTGAGCTTTTGCTTTATACAAAACCTTATCGACAATTTCATACATGTTTTCGGCTGTTTCTAACCCCGTTGGTAACCATGCGACCATCCCCTGACTCACCGTAACAATGTCAGATGTTGTCGATTTTGAATGTGGGATTTCAAGCTGTTGTATCGCGCTTTTCAAGCGTTCACATTCTCGAACCGCACGCGTTTTATCACAATTGCTCAGCAAAATAACAAACTCCTCACCACCATAACGAGCAGCAAGCTCACCAGCACGACTAAAGTTAACCTTTAATTCGTTGGCGACAGCTTGAAGGCAGCGGTCACCTTCGAGGTGACCATAATGATCATTAAACGCTTTAAAATGATCAACATCGATCATAATAATTGCTAAAGGAAAATTATTACGACCATGCCAAGATACCAGCTCATTTAGCTTACTATCCAGAAAACGACGGTTAGCTAATTTGGTTAAACCATCCTCATTCACCTGCTGTGATAATAATTCGTTTGCCTGCTTAAGTTCTTCTGAAGCGTCATTAAGCTGATGACGCATATGTGCGATCCGCTGCATCGCTTTTAGTTTTGCCGCTAGCACTATCTTGTTTACAGGTTTCACCAGGTAATCATCACCACCCATATCGATAGCCTTAGCAATCATCTCTGGCTCATCATGACCACTTAAAAATATAATGGGAACCCAATCGGAATGTGTTGTTCGGATTTGCTTTGCGACCTCTGTCCCACTCATATCTGGCATGCTTACATCCAGCAAGAGCAGATCAGGGTCAAACGACGGGTATTTTTCTATGGCTTCATGCCCTGAGGCTACCGCTTCTACGATATGCCCTAGACGTTGAAGACGCATCGCTAATTGCATCCGTTCAAGATGTACATCGTCAACCAGTAAAATCCGCATCGCTTCCATTGCTTCCATGTAGACATCCCATTGATCTATCTGCCATTCCCTAACCGTATGTATAGCACAAATTAGGACCACTCTCAGTATTGTTAACCTTTTGTGGCTAGCTATTTCTACTAACGTGACAAAAGTAACAAGTTTGAATATGAATATACATTACCTTATGCTCATTTATTGATAACGTATTAATACTATATGGTCGACTAATCCACTTCTGTGGTACTTAAGTACAGTTACAGTTGACATTTACCCAAAGGGCTATAGGATTCCCTCCCTCAAACTATTCATGCTGTAGGAATTAGCGATGTCTGATATTGAAAACAAAGAAGAACTAAACGTTGCAGAAGTAAATTTCACTCTGGATGACTGCTCTCCTGAGCTTCACCATGTCATTAAATTTGAAGAAGTGCCTGAAGAGCTTCATGACATGCTGATCAACGTTTATAAAGCATCTGAACCAACCTCTCGTGAAGCATGGAACCAGTTGCCAGCAAGTGCTCAGAATGTACTAGACAATTTCGAACAGTTTCACGCACTTATTGCGCTAAGCCAATGTTATTCTGGCATCGATTTTCTGGGTGAAATGCAAGAAACTAATAAACCATCAGATATGACGGATGAAGAGTTTACTGATTATAAAGCAGTCACGCTTGATAAAGTACTTCACAATTGCGTTAAAGACATGTGTAAGCAACTTAAGAAAGCGCGCCAAAATCCGCCAATGAAGCGTGAGTTTCAGGAAATTTTCCAGAAGTAAGCAGCTTGACCACAGGGAGGGACTCCTCCCTGTGAACAAACAGTATTTCAACATTAAAATTCTGCAACACAGCGTCTAAGCTAAGTCTATCCATACAAACGTACCTTGGAAGTGAATGAGTAGACCTCTCAGAAAAGATAAGTGGATACTCCGTATTATCGCTATTACGTGATAAAATTAATCCAATGATTCGTTATTTCATCTCCCTATATTGTTATACGGTGTTATCTGATATGCGGTCATGAAGGGATCTAATTACTTGTTTAATCATCATATTGCTCAGTTTGATCATATTATGTCTTGAGGTTTCAATGTCTGGTAAAGAAACATACATATTTATCAATGGACTTTTATTCATTCCTAGTCTTGGTGTCATTCAGTCAGACACAGCAAGCCAAAAACTGAACCTTTCTGAACAATATATTTTGCTATATTTGATACAGCATGCCGACCAACCTGTCACAAAAAACGAGCTCATTCAGGCGGGTTGGCCTGATCGTGTGGTATCAGAAGCATCACTGTTTCAAATCATCCGTAGCTTACGCCTCAAATTACAAGAAAAAACAACCGGTGAGATCATCGCAACACTTCCTCGCGTAGGTTACCAATTAACCCAAGTGACAACCAAAATTTATAACGATGCTACATTGCCAAAACGCAAAACAGACAAACGCCAAATTATTATTTATGCTGTTTTTATTATGTTCACCTTATTCGTATTGGGTACAGCGGGAAACTACTGGCTGACTAGCTATAAATACCCTAAACAGGCCGAAAATTTCACCCGCACCACGATGTTAGACAATAATACCTTAACCCTTATTTCAGTAACTGAAGAAGGGTTAGATGATTTATATCAGAAAATACATACACTCTATATTGAACATAAGAAAAACAACAACACTAAGCATCTCGATAATTTTAAAATCTATGCTTACAAAGGCGACCAAATATACTCTATTGCGTGGTGTCAAATGGACAGTGAGCAAACATGCTTACCACATACTGATATCGCTTATCAAATCAAACCTGTTGATTGGACTTTATTCAATTCTCATCTATTAAACACAACACAGCTCAATCAAGAGATTCCGATTATTGAAACCCAATATGCCAGAGACCCCGTATCGCAGATCCACATACATTTTGTTGATAAATCGGGTATCGACTCCCAAGTGATCTACCGCTACCATTCAAGTGATTCAAGTGATTCAAGTGATTATTCGTCTTTGAATTTTATTTCAGAAAAAAATACAGATTTCTATCACACGCTATCAATCAGTTCCGTTTCGGTAAAAGACATTGAAAATGAGTCACCATTTATGGCTACGCGTGAATTAACACCTGGTATATATAATTGGACATATGAAAACAACCGAATGATCAAAAAAGATCAATCTACCGTTTTAATGATCGAGCGTCTTATAGAAAAGCAATTTAATAATAAAATCGTTTCATATGGCTATTTATTATATCAGCAACCGTCTCTCGATCTTATGCTCAATCATACCTATGGCATTTATTGGGTTCATAACAGTATAAAATAATATTGCTTTCTCTTATAACAACCATTTCCACAAGATAATTCTACTTATGACCTTCATTATTCAGCACAGTAAACAGATTATCCTCTTATTTATCGCTCTCCTATTATCAGGTTGTGCTGTTTATGCGGGACTTAACTTCGATCAACTTTATGGCCCCGCAAGCCCTAGAGAGCGTATATTGACGTCTAACTCACCACTAAGTGACCACTATCTTACTGAAATAAAACCTATTATTGAAAATCGCTGTGTGGTTTGTCACGCTTGTTATGATGCACCGTGTCAACTAAAGCTCTCATCCGCAGAAGGGATTGATCGAGGCGCCAATAAAACAAAAGTGTACGAAGGCACTCGCTTACTTGCGGCCAATACAACGCGAATGTTCATTGATGCCCAGTCAACACAGCAGTGGCGAGAGAAAGGCTTCACAGCAGTCCTTAACGAACGCGAGCAAACCCCAGAAGCAAACACCCAAGCTGGTGTCATGGCCAGAATGCTGCAACTTAAGCAAAACCACCCACTTCCAGAGCAATCAGTCCTTGAACATGACCAGTGGGATTTTTCACTAGACCGTGATCAGCAATGCCCCACCATTGAAGAAATGGCTAGCTACGAACAAAATTACCCTGAATGGGGGATGCCATATGGCTTGCCACAAATCAGTGATGAAGAAAATGCAACACTAACCGATTGGCTGTCAGCGGGCTCACCAATGACTGACGTAGCGCCGCCAAACCAAACAACGCTCGACAAAATCGAACTGTGGGAATCATTCCTAAACGGTGACAGCCTTAAACAACAACTTGTAAGTCGTTATATTTTCGAGCATTTATTTGTTTCTCATCTCTACTTTGATGATGAGAAACAGCCTATTTTCTTTAACCTGGTCCGTTCTCGTACCGCTCCGGGTACGCCAATTGATCTGATTGCTACACGCCGTCCTTTTGATGCCCCTGATGTTGATCGCGTTTATTACCGTTTTCAACAAGTCAGAGAGACCATTGTCGATAAAACACACATGCCCTATGCATTAAGCGCGACAAAAATGGCTCGATTTAACACCCTCTTTTTCAAGCCTACCTACACGGTTTCTGTGTTACCTGGATATAATCCAGACGTCGCAGCAAACCCAATGACAGCCTTCAGCCAGCTACCGGTTAACAGCCGCTACCGATTTCTGATTGATAATGCCCAAAATACCATCATGGGCTTTATAAAAGGCCCGGTTTGCCGAGGGCAACTGGCCCTGAACGTCATTAATGATCGTTTCTGGGTGTTCTTTGTCGATCCAGACATGGCCAATACACCCAGTGTGGATGCCTTTTATACCACGCAAGCACATAACCTGCGTCTGCCTGCTGAGCATGAAAGTAACACCCTGCCTATCACCAACTGGATAGCGTATTCAAAACAACAAGGACGCTTCCTAAGGGCTAAAAACGCCTTCCTAAAGGAAACTTTTAAAAATGGTGAACACCTGACCACGAATTTGATTTGGGATGGCGACAATAAAAATCAGCATGCAAGCCTGACGGTATTCCGCCATTTTGACAGCGCAACGGTGACGAAAGGGTTAGTGGGTACACAACCAAAAACAGCTTGGGTTATTGATTATTCATTACTCGAACGTATTCATTATCTACTTGTAGCTGGTTTTGATGTCTATGGTAATTTTGGCCACCAGCTCGTCACGCGGATGTACATGGACTTTCTCCGCATGGAAGGCGAATCCAATTTTCTCTCACTACTACCGACTGATGTCCGCCATCGGGAGCTCGCAGACTGGTACCAAGGTGCCAACCCACATCTGAGTGATTTTTTGCAAGGTGATATCAATCAGTTTGATCAACCATCTGGCATTATATTTAAATCCCATGATCAAAAGCATGAACTCTTTTCCTTATTAAAAACCAAGCTAGCTTCTGTTCAGCCAAATCGTTTTGATATCACGACGGCAAAACTTGCCCCACAAAGCATTGCGGCCTTGCAATCAATCGATCAGCTTCATGGTACGCGTGCAACATTATTCCCTGAGCTGACATTCATTATGGTCGAGCCTACCGATCCATCCGTACCTCCGCAGTTGTTCACTTTAGTTCGTAACAGCGCGCACAAAAACATATCAAGCTTATTTGATGAAGAATCAAATCGCCAATATGAGAATGACGATGTCACTCTTGTGAAAGGAATTTTAGGCAGTTATCCCGGCGCTTTCTGGCATGTAAAAGAATCTCAACTACCTCAATTAGCCAGTCATGTTATTGCCGTAACGTCGGAACAAGCCTATAAATCGTTGATGGATGAATATGGCTTACGCCGTACAAGCCCTGATTTCTGGTCATTCAGTGATAAATTAAACCAGAACTACCAAAAGAATCACCCGATTGAAGCAGGGCTGCTGGATTATAATCGCCTGCAAAATCGATAGTAGAAGCCAATAAACTCTCGCTGACTTTCACGTCTTGGGGTAGTTTAAAGGGAAATAACATAACAATGAGTAAAGTCATGCTAGGCACACTAAATAAAATGAGATCGAAACTGGGTGAAGTGGTTGAATATCACCTACCGATTGGTGATCAGCTTCTGGCCTTAAACCCACTCATTGGGAAACAGTTAAAACTCACGTTTACCGGTAACATTTACTGTAATGCTTGCGGAAAAAAAACAAAAAAGAGTTACTCGCAAGGCCACTGTTTTCCGTGTATGAAAAAGCTCGCCCGATGTGACATGTGCATCATGAAGCCAGAGACCTGCCATTACGACAAAGGGACTTGCCGCGAGCCTCAATGGGGAGATGAGTACTGCATGGTGCCACACTATGTCTACCTATCTAATACGTCAGCGCTAAAAGTCGGTATTACCCGTCATACACAGCTACCTACGCGTTGGATAGATCAAGGTGCGACACAAGCGCTGCCAATATTGAAAGTTAAAACACGTCAAATTTCAGGCTTAGCTGAAATTGCGCTCGCTGAAATGGTGGCAGACAAAACAAACTGGCGAACAATGCTTAAAGGGAACAATAGCGAAATATCGCTTAAAGATGAAGCTAATCGGCTGCTTCCCGCGATAGAACAGCGTCTCAATGAATTACTGGAAATCTACGGTCACGATGCCGTTGAAAAACTCGATGAAGAGATCGTGAACATTCACTACCCTGTCGATACGTTTCCAACCAAAATAAGCTCTCATAATTTCGATAAAGACCCAATTGTCGAAGGTGTGCTTATTGGTATCAAAGGTCAATATCTGATTTTTGATTCTGGTGTCATTAACATTCGCAAATTTACCAGCTATGAAATAACTGTCGAAACCACTGAAGACAAGTAAAACTGGGTAACGGCTGATCCTCTTCAGCCGTTTCCTCAAACACCCATCTGTCATTTTTTTGCTTTAGGCTGAACAAATTTCCTTTTACCATCCACCACAGCGACATCTCGAATAAAGTTATCCCCCAATACCATCTGTTTACCATCTGTTAAAGCAACCTCTGCCAGTTCATCCAGCTCACCTAACTTCACTCGAAGTTTTACGACCGCCTGACGACTATCACTGTCCTTCTGCCCCCACCAACGCTCAACGGGCAGTTCGAGTTTTTCATCCCCGGTACTGAAACTTACCCAATCAACCCCATCTCTTTCAAAGTCTTGTAAATCACTCACACCCATCATTGATACTTTCTGATCTGACTCAATTTTCGCCTTGATGTATTGCTTTGATTGAGGCAACCACACCCATTCCTCACTTCCCAGGATCAGCTTTCCATCATGCGTTTTTGTCACCGTGCGGACAGACATAGCTTTCTGTTTTTGCTTAGGCTTAGCTTTCACCTCTGGTGTAGGTTCAACAGAAATAGGTCTCGGTTGAGGAAGAACAACGGGTTCTATCGCAACAGGTAGAACGGTAGGTTCGGGTTCAACAACCCTAACCTCTGGTTTAGCGGTTGATTCCGGCTCAATAATCGGTGCCTTTTGCTGAGCGCATCCAACAATCAACGTAAGAGAAAAATAAGCACTGGCTTTGTTCATTCTTCTTACTCCCCTACAATATCAGTATATTTCAGAATAACTGACTATATACCCCGTCGCTCAATATGCATTTCACTAATAATGCATCGGCATCGTGATAAATAATTAATAATATTGATTGTAGACTCGATTGAAGTTATCAAATTTCTTTAACATCCATTCTTCATCATACCACCCCATATTGCGACTATGTTTGGCATCATCCCATAAACTATAGAACCAACGGCGCACCTCAAAGCCTGATTCTAATGGATATACTGTGCGATAATGCTCGGCAAGATTTAGCTCTGGTCGAACATCGTAGAGATGAAAAAGATCCATTTCACGATGTTTAAAGCCCACATCACAAGGGTCAAGAATAGCGGATACCTTGAAAGTTTTTGGATCAAACATGACATTGCCGACATGGCAATCATCATGAACTAGAGACGCCGGCGAAGACACATCGGATAATAGTGCCCCTCTAATTTCCCATAACTGTTTATACGCAGCTTTAAGGGATGGTGAAAATGGCGACGCCTCACTCATAAGATAACGATACACGGAATGCATCCACCCATCAAAAGCATCTATCAAATCAAGAGTATAAACCCCAGTTTCAACCTCAAACCCTGATTCAGACCCCTTATCATGAAGAGTCAGTAATAATTCAGTGTAACTGTTTCTAAATGCGGTAATCGCCTTACTATCATCGGGGAGTTGATGTGCAGGCACACCGTCTACCCACTCAAGCATCAAGAAATTAAATCCCTCCTCACGGCCAAAAAAAAGCACCCGAGGAACGGGACATGGCAGTGTGGACCTTAGACGATCAAGGCCTTCAACCTCTTTGGCTAGCCGGCCAATTTCTCGTGAGAATTTAACAACAACCTTCACTTTTTTTGAAGCTAAAAAGACAACCCAACCATAAAAGGTCTCTTCTATCTTACTTAACTCCGGAGCTTGCCGAAACATCGTTTTAAAGGCAAATTCAGCGATCTGCTTAAGCCTTATTTTATTCATCGACACTCCTTAACGCTATGCAATATCTCTTGACATTCCCATGAGGAATATAGTGTAAACCAATGAATTAATTATAATTATCCACTCACCAGCCATTTATACAATAGCGCGTTAAACATAAAATTTGGGTCAATTTAGTCAAATATGAGCCCGAGCTCTCACAAATTTTATTCCTGAGTAAACAAATCAAGCTCGATATATTATTTGACATGGATCCAAAGTATTACAATAAAAAAATTGAACAAAAACATCTTCACTAACGATCGCACCAACAACCACCTCTGGAATTTACTGTCCTTTAATTATCCCCATAAAGAATACAAAAGAACTGAAAACCGTCGCGATGATCAGCATACACTCTATAGTCCGGTAATCCAGAACAGCGCAATTAGTCCTGAATCGCGACACCAATGGCGTCAGACAAAGACTGAAGCTGTTGCTCAGTCTCTAATCTGACAGACCAATTGACCCCTGATCCCATGGCTGTGACCACATTTGCCCCTTTTCCAATTAAGCTCACATCATCAACCATCGCCTGTAATGTCACGCGAGCCGAACCATTAAGTCGTACAACTAATTCATGCTGGTTTGCAATGATTCGTCCTTCAGAGAATTCAATGTTCATCTTTCACCTGCTCACGCTTATGTTTCATCACTGCCATGGTCAAACGACTACTGCAAACAAGGTGACCACGAGAATCGGTAATTTCAATCTGCCACACTTGAGTTGTCGCCCCAAGGTGTAGTGGTATTGCAGTGCCGGTGACAAAACCCTCTCGCATCGCTCTGATATGGTTAGCATTGATATCAAGCCCAACACAATATTTTCCATCGTCCACGCACATGTTGGCAGCGATCGAACCTAACGTTTCAGCTAATACAACGGAAGCGCCACCATGGAGCATGCCCAATGGCTGATGAGTTCGAGGCTCTACCGGCATCACTGCAGATAAACTGTTATCGTCAAAATCACTGTATTCAATTCCCAGATGAGAAACTAATGTATTGATCGATGTATGATTCAAACTCTCAAGTGTGAATGACTTTTTCCAAATACTCATTAGGTTAACCAAACAAACAAATTTGTGATGAATAATACAGGATATGTATAATTCCGCTATTGCGGTTTTCTAAACTTATATGAAAGGAGTCATTCATGGATCGCTTTCACCCTTTATTTATTTCGAGCGTTATCGCTTCAACATTGATTTTATCTGCTTGCAGTAGCTCTCCGACAGGACGTCAACAGGTGCTGCTATTTTCCGAACAAGATATGTCCCAGCTTGGTACGCAATCGTTCGATACATTAAAGGATCAAGAAAAAATCAATACGGATCCGAAAACTAACCAATATGTGCAATGCATCACTGATGCGCTGACCTCAAAGTTAGGCGGAGAGCTAAATCAACAACAATGGGAAGTGGTCGTTTTTGATAGCGACCAAGTCAACGCTTTTGCCCTTCCTGGCGGCAAAATTGGTGTCTACACAGGCTTAATGAATGTTGCTGCTAATCAGGATCAACTTGCCACTGTCATCGGGCATGAAATTGGCCATGTGATGGCACATCATAGTAATGAGAGGCTGTCTCGTTCTAAATTGGCTAATTTAGGGTTACAACTTTCAAGCATCGCCATCAGCGGTACTCAATATCATGATGCAGCCATGGCAGGTTTAGGCTTAGGGGTGCAGTATGGCGTTCTTATGCCTTATGGCCGCTCGCAAGAGTCCGAGTCAGATATTATTGGCTTACGCCTAATGGCAGAAGCAGGATTTAACCCAAGTGAAAGTGTCAGCCTCTGGAAAAATATGGCGAAAGCTTCCGGTGGAAACCAGCCACCTGAATTACTGTCTACTCACCCATCTCATTCAACTCGAATTGATGAACTTAAAGCTGAGATAAATAAACTTCCTCGTTATAATACGCCTCGGCCACAGTGCACAAGATAAATCATACTCATTGATCAAGTTACTACTCAATCATTTGTATAGTAAGACTATTAGATGCTTATGTGAGTTGATATCAAAGCACCTTGAGCGGTGCTTTTTTATTCTGACACGTCCTCCCCAACTTACCTGAGTAACACGCATGAACCTTGATACAAAATGGTTAAAAGATTTTCTAGCGCTAGCAGAAATACAGCATTTTTCTCGTGCCGCAGAAGCAAGGCACATCACTCAGCCCGCTTTTGGACGTCACATTCGAGCACTAGAGAAAGCGGTTGGTCACTCCCTTATCGATCGCTCTACAACACCGATCAGTCTAACCCCTGCAGGCCGCCAGTTTCGCACAATAGCCAGAAACATGGTCGCCCAAATGGAGGATGGTCTCAAAATTCTCAGTGGTATTGAGCAACCCCTTCAAAATCCGGTTCGCATAGCGACTCCGCATTCATTATCATCACCGACCTTGTTGGACCTCATTGAGCATATCAACCAAGATCAAGACATACATTTCTCTATTGATATTTTGCGTGTTGATATGGCCATTGAATCACTCACCCAAGCAAACTGTGATTTCTTTCTTGGCTTTGAAATTCTGTCGCTACTCCAACCCCCTTTTCAAAGTTTGTGTATTGGTCACGGTGACTTTCTACTGGTATCTGCAACGGATACGCAAGGCAAAGCTGTTTTTGATCCACTTTCTCAGCCGACACCGCTTATCCGCTATAGTGCTGACTCATACAGCGCTAGACTGATAGAGCAATATCAGCCAACACTTAAACTGCTTGATACTTATCCAGTCTTTGAAAGTTCCATGTGCCAACTGCACAAAGAGATGGCAATAAGAAAAAAAGGTATTGCATGGATACCTGACGCTCAGATCCAGAATGAGCTAATGACACACACTTTGGTTGCTATTGAGCCACAGCATTTCAGACTTCCCTATCAAATTAGACTCTATCGTAACTCAGCCCCACTACGAAAAGAGGCTCAAACATTGTGGCATCTACTTGAGCAACACATTAGCGATGGCTGGCAAGTCAATCATCCATGGTGTTTACAACGCTAATCTCATTAAACAAGACAGTTTTAGATACATTAAGGCATCGCTAGTAGAGTTCAGTGCCGAATCGGCACTGACATACCATTATTTGCATTTCACATTTTAATGAATCGGGTAGATACTCCGCGAAAAGCAAACGTTTGCGCGAATGTTGCGTCAAAGAGGTTAACGTGGAACTTGCTCAAATTACACTGACTGAATTTTATCATCAGTTTCCTAAAGCTGACCTTCACTACCATTTACTCGGTGGTGTACGGATGGAAACCATGCTGGCACTGGCTAATAAATACAGCGTTGAACTACCTGTAAGTGAAGCTAAATGCTATTACCGAGCCCACCAGCATGAAAGCGGCACGGTTAAAGGCGGCATCGAGGCGTTAACATTTTTATACCAACTCATGCGAGAGCCAGAAGACTATTTTCAAGTATTACTGGAAGTCGCTGAAGATGCCCATGCCTGTGGCGTCCGTTATATTGAAACATTTTGGAACCCGAGTGATACCCCGCTGTCATACCCAGCGGTGACGCAAGCACTTGCTGAAGCGATTGATCTTATTGAGCATAAAATGGGGCTTATTGTACGCCTGATTCCCTCAATCAATCGCGAAAAATCCCCTGAGACTGCGGTTGATATGGTGGAAGAAATGATTGCTTTCCCGCACCCGTACGTTCTTGGAATTGGGATTGATTACAAAGAACACGATGCACCTGTCGAGCAATTCTGGAAAGCGTATCGACTGGCTCAGTCTCATGGACTCAAGCTCACCGCTCACTGTTCAGAATTCGGACTGCACTGGAGAAATGTAGAAACTGGCGCAGAACTTATCCATGTCGATCGCATTGATCACGGGTATACCATCATTAATAATTCGGCATTAACTACACGTTATGCGAGACAAGGCCTCCCTTTTACGGTTATTCCTTCTAACACTTACTACTTCAAACTATGGCCAGACCACCAACAATGGTGCCAGAACCATCCCATTAGGAAAATGGCAAAAGCCGGACTAAAGATTATCCCGTGTACTGATGACTGGCATATTCATGACACAACCAGTGCCAACTGCTATCGAGTAA
Source organism: Photobacterium nomapromontoriensis (assembly GCF_050336815.1). Lineage (NCBI taxonomy): Bacteria > Pseudomonadati > Pseudomonadota > Gammaproteobacteria > Vibrionales > Vibrionaceae > Photobacterium > Photobacterium nomapromontoriensis. The sequence continues at coordinate 64,724 of NZ_JAKJSL010000037.1, read as the reverse complement.
TGGTTGAAGACTTTGGATTTGATCTTGATAGTCTACGCCAAATGATGGTTAACAGCATTGAGACAAGTTGGATAGCCGACCCCATCAAACAGCAATGGCTAAATGAATGGTGCAATGAATTCGATAGCCTAAGAGCATCGCTGATCTCAGAGCCTGTTATCGCTCCTGAACAATTAATCCAATATCGACGTTAAATTTTCACTGAATCACGCTTCATTAAAACTTCTAGAGGGAATCTATGGAAACGGCTGCAAAAAAAACGGGGTTTAGCATAGCAACCTGGTTTGATTTTAAAGGTAATAAAACCAACCTTCGAACCGAGATCATTGCGGGTCTCACTACATTCGCCACAATGGCCTACATGGTTGCCGTTGTACCCAATATGCTAAGTAAAGGTGGGATCCCATTCAATAGTGCGCTCACTGTTACTGTGTTAATGACAGTAATTACAACCATTGCGATGGCACTCTATACCAATCGTCCATTTGTTCTTGGCCCTGGGCTAGGCAGTGTCGCTATTTTTTCTTTTACACTGCTTGGAAACGATGTTCCATTGAGCATTGCAGCCGGTATCGTCTTTATCAGCGGCGTACTCTTTATGCTGGTATCATTTCTTGGAATTCGTGACTTTGTCGTTCGCATTATCCCGCACAGTGTGAAAGTCTCTGTGGGTGTAGGGATTGGTTTATTTATCGCTTTACTCGGCTTCAAACAAGCCGGTATTGTCATTGCCGATCCTCGCAAAAACGTGCTGATTTTCGGCGATTTAGCATCCCTTGATGTCATTGTTGCCATTCTCGGTTTTTTTATGGTGCTCTTTTTTGTTTCCCGTAAAATTCAAGGCGGCATTATTGTCGCGGTACTGCTAACAACATTAATTAGCTTACCCCTAGGTATTACAGCTATTCCTGACACTCTGTTTAGTATACCCGGAAGCATTGATGACATGTTCTTCCAGTTGGATGTCGTGGGTGCATTGAGTCCGGTTTATCTGCCTTTCCTATTGGCTTTCTTTATCCCTGATTTTTTCTCTACCCTTGGAGCACTACTGGGTATTGGCGCGCAGGCTGGCTATCTCGACAAAGATGGCAATCTACCTGGTATTGAAAAAAACTTTCATGTTGATTCCTGTGCAACAACATTCGGCGCCCTATTTTCTTGTCCGGTGCTAACAACCTACGTAGAAAGCTCGGCGGGGGTTGAATCTGGTGGGCGTACTGGTTTTACCGCATTAGTCACCGCTGCTTGTTTTACTCTGACACTATTTTTAGCACCACTTGCAGGAATGATCCCGACGGTTGCGACGGCACCTGTACTCATGTATATCGGTATCGCCATGATGAGCTCAATGAGAAAGATCAACTACGATGATATCACGGAGTATCTACCGGCCTTCGTCTGTGTAGTAATGAGCGTTTTTAGCTTTAACGCAGGAAATGGCATAGCAGCAGCCATGCTAGTTTATGCATTCCTTAAACTCACAACGGGTCGTTACAAAGAAGATCACTGGTCTGTCTATCTTATTGCCACATCGATGATTTATTACTTCTACATCATTTCATCACACTAATTGTGGCAAACAAAAAAGACCGGTAAATATATACCGGTCTTTTTTGATACATAAAACGACTATCTTTAATTACTAAGCCCTTCTAATTTATCACTCAGATCACTGGCGGCATCAGCCGCTCTATCAGAAGCATCTTCAAATACATCATGCACTTCTTCAAATTGTCGCGAGTCGGTAAGATCTTCAATCTGATCTTTATAAGTCACACCGATATAGATTCCTAAGGCAATAAGAGCGACGACGAGATATTTCAACATGTTTATACTCTATACTATTCATTAAAAACAAGGCATGTCCGGTTAGGATTTCAATCCAAGGCATTGATGATAAAGACAAATAATGTCTATGGCCTTATCGAACCAAACTGATCAATGATTTGCCCAGTAACCACTCCAGCTCTTTTTCACTCTCATCACCAAAACGCTCCTGACACATAGCATACAATCGCTCTATACCGCGCTTAGAAAACTCACTGGTTGTTTCTGCAGATGCGATATGATGGAACAACAAGCGTAATGTTGCGCTGAATTTTTCATTGTCTAATGCTGCAATCCAACTCGCAACAAACCCATCTAAGCCTTGATCTAGATCTAACTGCTCAACAAAAAGATTAAAAATCCGTCCATCAAGGGCTGTCGCAAAATCCTGTTTTTTAGGGAAATGATGGCTGATCCCAGTTCGGGAAATACCTGTCTGCTTACTTATTGTTGTATATGACATTTTGTCATAACCCAATGTCAAAATCTGATCGACGACCGCATCCATAATCGTCTGAATGGTAATTTCTGTATCTTCTTTACTACGCTTAGGCATAATGCGTTGACTCTATTCTTTATTAAATCAACAAAATACCCACAATCAGCCTGTGGGTCATTTAACGATCTTTATGATTAATCAAACCATAACTGACATAAAACGATAAACCAAGCAAAAACATATCACATAGCGACCAAAACAGACAGTGTGCCCCACTCTCACAATCTAAAAAACATAACGTTAAAGTAAGCCCTTTACTTTACTGATGAAATAATCAGAAGAAAATTCACACACTTGTTTGAAATTTGTCCTATTTTTGTAATTGGGATGTAGTTATTTTTATCGATTTTTAGGAGCATATCGTGTTATTCAAACAAAAAGATTGACAATAATCACTTGACGGACCAGATGATTTCGCTTTATTTTAACAAAGACATAACAAATAGAAGGACCTTAATATGAATCTACCTCTGCAATCGGATCGCTGTAAGGATGCTCTCATGATACAAGCACTGCCATCAGATATGATTCTTAAATGGGCAGAAGAACGCGCAGACGAAGTTTACCTTCGTCAGATTATCAATCGACAATTTGTCGATTTCACCTATGCAGAGGTAGCAGAACAAGCATTAAAATTAGTTAGCGCTCTACGTGATCAAGGATTGAAACCGGGTGATCGTATCGCGATAATTTCCAAGAACTGTGCTGAGTGGTTTATTACTGATCTTGCACTGATGATGGGTAGCTATATTAGTGTGCCTATTTTTCCTACGGCAGGTGCTGAAACGATTGAACATTGCCTGATTCACAGTGAATCAAAAGCCGTATTTATCGGTAAATTAGACGATTCAAAAGCGGTTGACACCGTCATGAAAAACAACCCAGATATTTTAACCGTTGCCTTCAACTACCCTTCAGCACCAAAATGTCACTTTGAATTTGGCAGTTTGATAGCTAAACATTCACCGACAGAAGAACGCCCAAACCATCAGCAAGATGATTTAATGTCAATTGTTTATACATCCGGTACCTCTGGGCTTCCTAAAGGTGCAATGCTGAGCTATGGCTCATTTGCCTGGTCAGCACAACACATTGTCGACCATATCGGAATGCGTGAGGGGGAGAGACTATTCTCATATTTACCTCTAGCCCATATAACAGAGCGTGTCTATATATTTGGTGCTTCTATTATGTCAGGTATCCAAGTTGCATTTCCTGAATCCTTGGATACGTTCATTGATGATGTAAAAATGCATCAACCAACGCTGTTCATCTCTGTACCACGTCTCTGGACGCTATTTCAGCAACGAATTCTCGAAAAACTCCCGCAAGCAAAACTCAACCTTTTACTCAAAATTCCGTTCATTTCGGGTGTAATAAAACGTAAGCTAGCGGAAGGCCTTGGCCTTGACAAAGCACGAATGCTTGGCTGCGGTTCCGCTCCTATTTCACCAGCACTGCTACGCTGGTACGAAAGAATAGGGCTAAAAATCACCGAGGCATGGGGAATGACCGAAACATTTGCCTACAGTACGCTTAATCATCCATTCCGCAGTGATAAAATTGGCTCAGTTGGTAATGCCGGTCCCGGTGTTGAAATTAAAATAGCGGCCGATGAAGAGGTCTTGGTACGTGGTATGGGCCTATTCACCGGATACTATAAAAATGACGCCGCAACTAAAGAAATGTTTGATAACAATGGATGGCTACACACTGGTGACATAGGTTCTATCGACAATGATGGTTACCTCACTATACAAGGTCGTAAAAACGATACCTTTAAAACAGCCAAAGGAAAATTTGTTTCACCTGTACCGATTGAAAAACGCATTTTTGAGCTAGCCAATATTGAAATGATGTGCGTTGTGGGCTCTGGTATGCCAGCTCCCATTTTATTAGCTATCCCTCACGACTTCCCAAATTTTGATAAAAAGCGTTATGAGCGTACGGCAGCACGTGTTATTGACACAATCAACACTGAACTAGAGTCACATGCCAAAATCAAAGGCGTATTGATGATTAAAGAGCCATGGAGTATCGAGAATGGGCTCCTGACACCGACCTTGAAAATTAAACGCCATCTACTCGAGAAAAAGTATCATGATGTAGGCGCCAACTGGCCGAAAAACAAACTGGTACAGTGGGAAGAGTAACCCTCTTTAGTTAGTACTCAGCAATACTGCCTAATGGTACAAAAATCACTGAATGGTGATTTTTGTACTTGGCAGATAAGATATTTACAAAACAATTAGTTGATCTCGCCTCCAGTCAGTAAATCCAACCTAATCTGCACTTTTTCATGAAACGCTTGGCATGATCACAACTAAAGAGAATAGTGAGTCCCGAAATTATCATTCAACCATACGAATTAATATCAAAAAATAGCTGCTCGTTGCTCTGAGTGCTACTTTCTCACAATATATTTCCACTCTCCCAAAAAATATGAATACGCATCCAATTTTCAAATCACTACTGTTATTCGTACTATTTCTTTCTACTCCATACGTAAATGCGGATAGTACCCAGCAGGCAACTCAAACTCAAAAAGCGTTAGATGATTATCTCGCGCATCTAAACACGTTTGGACGATTCAGCGGCAATGTATTGATTGCCGAGAACGACAAGATTGTCTATGAGAAATCAATTGGTCTTGCTGATGTTAAACTTAAGCGCCCTATCAGCGCTGATAACCTATTTAAAGCTGGCTCAATAACCAAACAGCTGACAGCTGTTGCTATCCTACGCTTGCATGAGCAAAAAAAATTAGATATTCACCAATCTGTTGTGCAGTATTTCCCCAAGCTCAACCTTGGTAACGAGATTACAATAGCCATGCTACTGAATCACACAGCAGGGTTATATAGCGACCCTTCGTGGCGAGAATACAAGAAAAGTTGCAACTCTAGAGGTCTCATTAACAACACACTAAAAACCTCGAAGATATACCCACCGAGTAAATTATTTAACTATAGTAATGCGACTTACCATTTGCTCGGTGGCATTATCGAACAAGTGTCAGGGACGTCATACGACAACTACATAACCTCTGAATTACTCAGACCACTTGGCATGAAAGACAGCAGTTTAAAACTGACTCTCTCATTTCAGTTAGCTAAATCGTACGAACTATCAGGATTGGTTGATGCATATATAACACCTAGCGGTTGTGCATGGTCAGCAGGTGAGCTAATCACAACATCACGAGATCTCTTAGTCTGGAGCCGAGCCCTTAATACAGGGAAAATCATTGCAAAGCCTTTAGTTGATCAAATGTTTGAACAGCAATATGGCATCTTTAATGAAGAAATTGGTGGAACATCATATTTCTTACATCAAGGCGAAATTGATGGCTTCAAAACCCTACTCATTCAGGAACCAAAAACTGGCCTGACTATTATCGCACTGAGCAATTTTTTTAATACGAATGTTGATTTGTTAGCGATTGATTTAGTTAAAATCACTAATGGCGAAGAACCTGTTGGTAGGATCATCCCACCAAAAACAAATTTTGCTGACTGGCAATATGACATTGATGTCATTGGCAACTATCTTGATAATAACGGTGTTCCTCTTCAAGTTGTTTACAGTGATGGTGTATTGCAAGCCAAAGTTAACCAATACACTATCCCTCTGAAAATTCAGAATAAAAACAGCTTATTCGCAGTGGGCATCGACAATAGAATTCGTATTAACCGTAACGAGAATGACACCACAAAGGAGATCATCTTTTTCGCCCGTGATGGTCGCTACCTTTCTCGCTTTTCACGCATAACTAACAATTAACACAGCAGTGCTGCTCTTGAACCTCAAAGAGCAGCGCTCCATTTCCTACACAGCATTATTCCCCCCTCTCCCTTTTGTAGAGACACCTCTTTGTGCTAGAAAGCCTTCGCAGAAAGACCGTCGACTCTGATATAAAAAAATTTTAATAAAATTCAGACTATTCTCTTCCATTTATCATCAAATGAAATATTACAACACTAAACATTTCAACAACCGCTCGACACCATAATTATCAACCGAAACTTATCAATGTAATGATATATATAGATTTATTATTCAAACACCATCATAAAGTCAAAGTAAAAATCATTTGAGCAAAATTGAATTACCGCGCTCACTAAGACACTTTAAAATAAGACTAATATACGCATTAGTTTTACTCATTTTACGAATCCGATCTTTAGGTTCATAGTCAGCTACCGGCAGAATGCACCACATCATTTGTATTCTCATCGCCGTCAAATATTCAGAGACCTTCTGGTCCATATAAAGCCATGTTTATGCTAATAAACTGGCTTTCTTTTATTTCTGCTTTTGGAGATTAATGTAGTGAACGAGCACGCTACTGCGGCAGCACGTACTAATGTTTGGGTTCCTGTTACTGGGCTCACTATCTTTGCCGTGGCTTCTGGATATTTAATGAGCCTGTTACCGCTTTCGCTGGTCAACAATCAGATCCCAACCAATGCGGCAAGTTGGTTGGCAAGTATTTACTATGTCGGCCTATTAATGGGATCAATGTTAATTGAGCCTGTTATTAAGCGTATTGGCCATCGCATGGCGTTTATTGCCTTCATTAGTTTATTAGCATTATCTGTTGCTGCTCTGCCATTTTATCAGACACTCAACGCATGGCTACTGTCTCGCTTTGTTGCTGGCACTGCTGTTGCCGGGGTTTTTGTGGTAATTGAGTCTTGGCTACTGATCGGTGACAGTAAAGAAGAACGTGCAAAAAATCTTGGTTTATACATGACATCTCTTTATGGCGGAACCACACTTGGTCAATTTGGCATTGGTATGTTTGGAACCGTAGGAATGATGCCATTCATGGTTGTCATTGCGTTGTTAATACTGGCGCTATTACCCGCGATTACCGCAAAAAAAGCCAAACCATCTGTCGATGAGCATGTCAGTTTGACACTGAAGCAAATTGCAGGATTAAGCAAGCCTGCACTCATCGGCTGCTTAGTATCTGGCATCGTAATGGGTTCAATATATGGCCTTTTACCACTAGCATTACGTTCAACAACAACTAATTTTGACCAAATTGGCGTACTTATGGCCGCGACTGTATTAGGCGGCATGACAATTCAGCCTATTGTCAGTAAGTTATCATGTCGGATGTCTAAGTCATTGCTATTAGCCCTAGTGAGTATACTTGGCGTCTTTGCGATGGGGGTCTATCAACTTGATCAGAGCTATATTACACAAATTATCGTTCTTGCATTGTTGGGGATGTCAGCCTTTGCGCTCTACCCTATTGCCATTACCCTAGCATGTGATGGACTTGAATCGTCATCTATCGTTTCAGCGACACAGATTATGCTGTTTAGCTACAGTGTAGGATCAGCGCTTGGTCCGGTAGCCGCCAATTACTTTATGCAGACAAACATGGGATTAATGGGATTTTTCTTTGGCATCTTATTAGCAACATCGATTTATATGTTACTGGTCAGCATGAAAACAAAACCAACCATTATTGCCCAGTAGGATAAAGTCGATACATTAGTGGTTATTTATTAGAAAGGGCGCGACCATGGTTGCGCCCTTTCTTTATTTATCTACACTACATGTCTATGCCGGAACATGTAGATCTTCTAACTTTCCAAGTAGTACGGTTTTGTTAAAAGGTTTCGCTACGTAATCATCCATACCAACTTCATAGCACTTCCCTATATCTTCGTCCATCACACTGGCTGTCAGTGCTATAATCGGCATTCGTTTTTTCTCATGCTCTATTTCCCACGCCCGAATTTCACTGGTTGCAGTGAACCCATCCATGACTGGCATCATGCAATCCATCAAAATCGCGTGATAATCATTTTGTTGCCTTATGGCAACAACGGCTTCTTGGCCATTATTTGCAAAGTCACACTCATAACCAGCCTTTTGTAAAAACAACCCAGCAACGCGTTGGTTTACCTTATTGTCTTCAACAACCAGGATTTTTAGCTTATCTAAGCTAGATTCAATCTGCGGCTCGGGCTCTTTAACTTCAGAAGGCTGTTTTATCACAGTAAAAGCCGTTATCAATGTCTTAATGAAACGCTGCCCCAACAACGGTAACGTAACGACACCTTCAATACTATTTCCATAATCATAATTGTCATGACTATGACTACAACACAAAATCAACGGCATATTTGGTAATTGCTTTTTAACACGTGATAGTTCATTAACGGCATTCACTTTCGTCTGTTGACAATACAATACCGCATCAAACTTATTCAAATGACTATCATTAATAAGGGAGAAATCATGGTTTTCTTCAATCTCTAAACCAAGACGCTGACACTCTCCGTAAACACTATTATAAATAAGATCGTCATTTCTATTCGCACCAACAAGTAAAACCCGTCGACTAGATAACGGCTCTGGCAACTCTCGTCTTTCTTGAATAACATCAACATCAAGCACAAATGAAAACTCACTCCCCACGCCTTTTTCTGATTGAAGAGTAAGATCACCGCCCATTAATTCAACTAATTGACGACAGATGGTCAACCCTAATCCCGTTCCACCGAACTGCCGGGTAATTGAGCCATCTTCCTGAGTAAATGGTGCAAAAACTTGTGCTTGCTTATCCTTTGCGATACCTATGCCAGTATCAATAACGCTAAATCGCAGTGATACTTTATCAGTGGTATGCTGCGTATATCCTATCTCTAATGTCACACTGCCATCTTGTGTGAATTTCACCGCATTAGACAATAGATTCATAAGCACTTGTCGCAAGCGATATTCATCGAGTAAAACGGTATCAGGTAAATCATCATCGATTCTGACATCAAGTATGAGATTAGTTTCTGCTGCTTTAGCAACAACCATCGTTATTGTATCGTATGCAACTTCCCTGACCCTTGACTCGCTAGGCGCCAATACTAAATTACCCGATTCAATCTTGGATAAATCTAAAATATCATTAATTAACAACAGCAATGTCTGCGATGATGTTTCAATAGTCTGGACATACTCCGTTTGAGATGGCGTCAATTGTGTATCTGCTAAGATGCCAGACATGCCAATAATCCCATTCAATGGCGTACGGATTTCATGTGACATATTGGCAAGAAATGAACTTTTTGCTAGGTTAGCTTTTTCTGCTTCATCTTTCGCTTTAATCAATATATCTCGATTTTGTACACGTTCTTCGATCAAATCATTCAGTTTATGGCTAAACACGGTGAATTCATCATTACCATCAACGGTAATTTTAGCTTCACTTCCTTCTTTAGTTTCAAGCTTCATCATCGCTTTCAAGATTCGATTTAAATAGGAACCGATCCGACGAATAAGATTAGCGCCAAGCCATACAATCAATGTTATTGAGACAAGAATCACACTTAAATAAAACCAAATCAACATCTTTGCTTTACTTATCGATTGCTCAATATTATGTTCAAGCTCACCACTTATCTCGTTAACCACGTATTTTATAAGCATAAATCGCTCATTTAATACCGTTAAACTTGATGGCTCAAGTGGTGCAGAAAACGTTTCTGAAAAAATTTCATTTCTAAGTTGGTAGCTTGCAGCAAAAACAGGATCAGCAAAAATTTTACTCAGTAACTCTATTTGGCTGGGAGTCGCATTAATTGTAAGGTATCGGTCAATCATTAACTGTTGTTTTTCAATAACATTATCAAGATTATCTTTATAAATATCAGTACTATCGAATACTGATCGACCTATCATCTGAATATACCAATTTTCTTGCTGAGCCCATAATTGTAGCCATTGGAGCTGATATAAAACCGTTAATTGCTGTTCGATGACTTTATCTTGAACATGCAAATCCGACTTTTCTAAATTCACTAGATTCTGAATTAATATATCAAATGCCCAATCAGACCAGTCATTGATATCTTCTATACTAACATAATGAAACTCATCAACCAGCTCCTGCATTTCACTTTCTGCAGAAATAAATTCAACCTGTAGATCTAATTTTAATGCACTGGACACATAATCACTAAAATGTGATACATCTTCCAATGATTGCTTAGTTAATGTATTGACATCGCCATTTTCTAATTTAGCCACTTTTAACTTATGTATTGAATTTGAAAATTCAGAGTTTGCCGCCAGTAATTTAACTTTACCTTGTAGCATACCAAGTGAATTAACTTTATAAAACAAAGAATTAACCTCAGTGACAGTAAAGGCACTAGTGAATGTCAGTGGTAAAACAACCAATAAAAGCAACCGTATTTTTATCGAAAATCGATTTAATAGGCCCATAACCTCTCCTTGATCAAATTTTTTGAAATGCCTATTTGTAGTCACATCAATGTCTACTAATATTTATAGCAGGATTAATTCAGATAATGGAAATTTATCAATGGTCAAATGGCTGAGTTTACGACATTTTTTATTAATATTACCCTTATTAACGTTTTCCTTGTTAAGTAGCACAATATTCGCTGCTGACGATAGCAGCACAGACGTAAATTTTGCTGTTTTTTCAATGAACAGTGATATTCCGCCGCTGACAAAAAGCAAAACACGAATGCTATATAAAGGGAAGACAAAAAAAGTAAATGGCAGTATAAAAATTATACTTGTCGATTTACCTAAATACTCCATTCACCGCGAAGAGTTTTACAGTATGCTGCTTGGCAAATCAGTGACTCAGATGAATGGCTATTGGGCAAGTCTGTCATTCTCAGGTAAAGGAACCCCTCCAGAAGAGCTAAGTAGTGATGATATTAAAGACATTATTGAATGGCTCAATGCTAATCCTAATGGCATCGCTTACGCGCCTGTTAGCGCTGTGCCTGAAAATGCCAATATTCTTATCACTGTTTTACAAGGAGAGTAGGAAATGACCAAGTTCACATTCCTTCCGTTGTCTTTACTTGTTATCTCAAATTCCGTTTTTTCAGCTATTAATGTAACAGACAACTTTTCACTCCGAGGTTTTGGTTCAACGTCTATTACCCAGTCGAATAATGCAGTACCCATTTTTGTTCATCGTGAAATAACCGATGATACTTGTTATGACTGCGATACGACTTTTGGTATTCAAGCTGACTTACAGATCACTGATAACATCAATGCTTCAGTGCAAGTTGTGAAGAGACCTCAGGATACATGGTCTGATCCTGAGCTTGAATGGGCATATATTAACGGGGAATATAAAGACATTTCACTTAAAGGCGGACGCCTACGTATCCCACTTTTCTTGATGTCAGAATACTACTATGTCGGTCAAGCCTATCCATGGGCCCGCCCACCACAAGAGGTTTATGATAGTATCCTTGGCTTTACTTACTTTGATGGAATTAGTGCAGCATGGCACACTGAATTAAACGATGAGAACATTTTTACACTGTCACCGTATTATGGTTTTAGTCACGATTACAAGGCCAAACTAGGCAATGAAAAATTACTCTTTGATACTGACCACTTCGCAGGACTCTCTGCTGAACTAAGTGGATTCAATTACCGAGTACATTTTGGCTACTTACATTCACAATATACAATGCTGCCAGCAAGTTCACCGATAAAAGAAACATTAAATATCTATACATTGGGTGCTGAATATTCACTCAATAACTGGCAATTTATAACAGAAGCGCAAATCGATAAGCTTCAGAGTAGCTGGTACTTTTCCTCAGCTTATAATTTCGGAGAGTTTACGCCGTATGCCGTCTATGGTGAAAGTCATCATCGTCGTAAAACACAGAGTGTCACGGCGGGCTTACGCTATGACATCACCCATACCATATCACTCAATGCGGAGTGGCAAGGTATATATATGCAGCGCTCAGACTATGATCAATTCAATACAGGGCAATTTATCACATCACCAAAACTCACTGATGAAAGTAAAGATGCCCAAATATATACCCTTATGATCAATTTTGTTTTCTAAAAACCTCACGTAATGGGCCACCACGGGTGGCCCATTATCTATATCCCCGTTACCTCAATGTGGCTTGTTTGACGCTCTTGTCTTGCCATTACTTTACCAACATTGCCGCACCAAACACCCCTGCACTGTCACCCAATTTAGGCTTTACTATCTTCGTATTAAGCGCTGGGTTGAATAAATGCGGCAGAATGGCTTCTCTGCATTTGTCATACAGAGAATCAATATTGCCAACCCCTCCACCGATAACAATAACAATAACATCAGGATCGATAATATTGATAATATTCGCAACCGCTAAGCCAAAGTTATCATAGAGCCTGCGCATCGTTTTTAGCGCATCCTTATCGCCACGTTCAGCAAGGGTAACAATTTGAGGAAGTGTCACGTTTGAACTGGACTGTGTTTGTGCCGTTATTTCTCGGTAATATCGCTCCAGCCCTTTTCCTGACAGCACAGTTTCAACACACCCTGACTTACCGCAATAACAAGGTGCACCATGGGGATCAATGACATTATGCCCCCACTCACCGGCAATGCCATGGCAGCCATACAGCACTTGGCCATTCACCACAATACCCGACCCGACTCCTGTTCCCATAATGATACCAAACACAACTTCTGCATCGGGATGTACATCACGTACAACGCCTAATTTTGCCTCTGCCAATGCAAAACAATTTGCATCATTCGACAACTTCACCGATATCCCCAGCTGTTGCACCAAATCTTTATCTAAAGGCTTCCCATTAAGATGGGTAGAATTACAGTTTTTCATGCATCCAGTGGCTGGATCTATTGTACCCGGGGTACCAAAACCAACGACCAATGGATATTCACCGACTTCGCTTGCACACTCATCAATCAATTGTTTTATACGGCCAATTACGTGCGTGTATCCCTTATTCCCTTCAGTTGCAATACGCTTGCGTAATACACAGTGGTCATCATCATAAGCCATGACTGCGCATTCTATTTTTGTACCACCTAGATCAACACCCCAATAAAACTTAGCCATCAGCTGATTTCTTCCTTAACAAAATAAAGTACCCCGATAGACACATCATGCTCATCAGCAAAGCGTACAAAATCAGCCATACTTATACCAAAATAATAATTCTTTAAGCGTGATTACCGATAGTAGGTGATTACCCATCTTTTTAATCGTCTATATAGCAAATTTTGGAGATAATGTGATGTTTTTAAAAGAGTCACAAACTGGTGATTTGGTCGATGTCGTGGATATGTCCTCACTCGTCAACCCTTTCTCCTCACAAGTTAAGGTTCAATATCAATCCGGGGAGGATTTAGCTGATCCCGTTACTGTAGATAAACAGCTGTTAGCATTTCCATCTGGTGAACAACTGCCTGAATGCTGGACTAATGGTTATTATCGACACGGTCCAAAATAAGCTTGGCCTGATACACGCCTCCTCCACTTTGCATACGTACAAAAATAGCCCTGAACGGGCTATTTTTGTACGTCACTGAATGAAGAACCTAACACTTACAGTGTAATGGCTCCGACCCGTTGGCTAACCTGAGTGGTTAATCGGGATACCCCTTCAGACAATGCTTTTACTTGAGCATCATAACCATCTTCAGCCAGTGGTACTTGCATTGAAAATGGCTGTCGTGTCACTACCTCATCGCTTTTATTAATCAACATCCATTGGCCACTCAGCATTGCAAAGCCTGAATAATGGCCGTTAAACTGGGTAAACCGGATTTGCAACGCAGGCATACCCGCTGAACTCACTGCCGGAGTAAGTTCATCGAACCAGTAACGAGACTGTTTCTGACGCAAATCTTGAGTTATCGCACGTGTTAACTGATCAGTTAAACTTTCGGCCCACAAGTTTTGCTGCGCCTGTACCACCTGTGTATCACTAACCTGATACACAAGACCAATACCTGATAGGTACTCGGCTACTTCAACAGGCCGAACGATGACAACTGGCTGAGATTTATTGACCAATGTTGTTGATACGCTGACATCACTGACTGGGAGCAAATAACTATGGCTAACTGGCTCCGATGAACTACAGCCCGCAAGTAGTAGTAAAACCAAAATACTTATTTTATACATTACTGTCGTCCTCCTACAGGAATGGGGTCAGCCGGTTTTTCGCCAGAAAAAATCAATGAATTTGGCTTATCATTCAGCTGTCTTAGCACGGGTTGTAACTCTGCCATGACTTGTTCAAACTGCCCCAATGCTTGCTCCAAATTCTGATAAGGTGCACCATCTGGACCATAGCCATTCAGCGTATCTTGGATCTGCTGTAAGCTCTCGCGAATATCGCCCGGCAATGCTTGTGTTTCTTTATTTGCGAGCAATTTGTTCAGCTCGTTCGCAACTCGCCCTGCAGAAGCTAGCGTTTTCTGCGACGATTCCAACGTCTTATTCAAGGATAATAGAGTGTCTTCCACTGGAAGATTGTTCATCTTATCTAACAGTGATGTCACCTGTTTTTGAATTTGCGCAAAGCCACCAGCTTGAGTTGGAAAAATCTTATAATCTCCATACATGGTCTGCTTCGGCGTATTTGTCGCATCAGGGTACACATCTGTATCCACCAGCAGCGCACCTGTTAACAAGTTACCTGTTTTCAATGTTGCGCGAAGGCCGTGCTTAAATTCCTTTTCTAAGCTATCAGCTAATTCTTGCAAACTCTCGTAATTCACATGGTTTACTACACGCCCCAGTTCGATGCGTATCAGTACCGGTATATCTTTATCGGTGAAACTCTCACGGTTTGATGGCATGTTCAATGGCACTTTTTCTACGGTACCAATACGAATACCACGATATTCAATAGGAGCCCCCGCCTTTAACCCTCGCACAGATTCATCAAACAACATAACGTACTCAAGATATTCATCAAAGAAACGCTCTCGCACTTCCTTCATGTTCTCATAAAGCCGAAACTTAGATAGATTCTTAGTAATTAACGGACCTGGCTCATGCCCTTCGGGTACTTTGAAACTAACCCCCCCAGTGATCAGTGATTCAACTGAGCCTATCTTCAGATTAAACCCTTCGGCTGACATCTGTAAATCCACGCCTGAGGTTAACCAAAAACGGGTACGCTTACGGATCAAGCTATTGTAAGGCTGGAAAATAAACAGCTGGTATTGGGCTTTTTTGGTTTCGGTATCAAAGGTTGTTTTCTCAACACGACCCACCGTGAACCCTTCGTATAATACCGGATCGCCGACACCCAACTTACCCGCTTCATCATAAGAGAGTATTAACCGAAGACCTTTAGCATCAGGCGGGGCAACGGGCGGAATATCTAATACATCAAACGAATGCCTCGTTTTTTCTGCCCGTCCGGGCTGAAGCTGGATATAAGAGCCTGACAGTAATGTGTCTAACCCTGACACACCCGATTTACCAATACGGGGTTTTACCACCCAGAATAAAGTATCTTCTTTAAGCATCCTGGCCGCTTCTTTATCCATCTGAACCTTCACATTAATCGAACTATAGTCATCGTTTAATGTCACGCCCGTTACCATACCCACTTTGACATTTAGCGCTTTAATTTGCGTTTTACCAACCTCTATCCCTTCGGCAGTTTTCATCTTCAGCGTAATTTCAGGCCCTTGGCTGGTGATGAATTGAACGAGCATCCATATCCCAATACCAACGGCAATTAGCGGTACCAACCAAATGGATGATACCTGTTTAATGCTATGGGTCTTCGCCCGTTTTGATGGTTGTTCACTCATAACTTTGATCCTCTTTATAATTATTCCCGTTACCTGAAGATGATTCTGACAGGGGCTCCTTCGGCCAAAAAACACGAGGGTCAAAGACCATTGCGGATAACATAGTAAGCAAAACAACGCAGGCAAACGATAATGCCGCTGGCCCTGGATATATTGCCATTAAATTTTTCAACTGAACTAACGCGACCAAAATAGAAACAACGAAAATATCAATCATTGACCAACGTCCAATCAACTCGGTTATGCGATAAATTTTTAATTTCTTGATCGCTTTTTTCTCTTCGTCAAAGACATCCTTTTGGGCGTGATAGTACAACCAAGCTAATGCCAGCATTTTGGCTAACGGGATCACCACACTCGCAAGAAATATTACGATGGCAATCGGATATGACTTAAGATGCCACAACAATGTAACCCCCTCCAAAATGGTCGATCCTTCGCTTTTCCCCAAACTCACGGTGTACATCATTGGGTACAAGTTGGCAGGTACAAAAAACACAATGGCGGCTATAAGCAACGCCCATGAACGTTGAAGCATTTGTCCAGGATGGTATGCATGCAATCGACCATGACATCGAATACAACGCGCATGTTTGTCATCGGCATACTCTATTGGGTTAAGTTGTGAGCAGGTATGACAATTAATGTGATTGTGACTGTTGTGACAGTCTCCGGCTTGCACGCCAGGTATCGGTTGTAACGGTATAAATTGTAACCATAACCAGGTTCGATCTACCATCGACACACATTTCACTACCAACATGGTATAAATACAAAACGCCCAAAATGACATACCAATGCCAATATCGGCTAACGAGGCAATTTTAACCAGGCTGACCAAAACACCAATTAGAAATACATCGACCATTAACCAAGGCTCAACCCCCAGCATAAGCCGACATAGACGCTTCTCTGGTGATGAAATCTTTTTTGCTGTTTTTCCTGTTATCACACGGCCAGCTCGATAATACAGGTACAATAGCGACGATATGTAAAATGCCGGTAAAACCAACACAGTTAATAATAGCAATATTGCTAATAAACTATTTTGAAAGACATTCAGCATTTCAGCAGCATGCATCAAGGTAATCGATTGACTTATTCCCTTCACACTGAATGACATAAATGGAAAACTAATACTGGCTACTAGCATCACCAAACAGGCAACACCATAAGATAAAGGCCGTTGGAAAGGCAGGGCTATCTGCTTGGCTAAGGTATGGTCACAGCGAGGGCAAGTGGCTTTTTCATCGTCTACCAAAACGGGTAGTTCAACCACCAATCCACACTCTTCACAGCCAACCAGCATCTCTTGTTCTTGCGGTTTGCTCATTACAACCCTCAACCACCTCATCTTACACTAGTATAGATAAGGTCTACTTAATGATGGCCGCAATCATACTGCAATTAAAAGTCAGTTCACAACCCAAGGCACTGTTTTGACTGTTTCAATGGAAAGTAAATCGCCAAAAGCATCGCTCATGTGAAAAGTGAAGAATTGATTTAGCGTGTTCTACAAAAAGACCTGTTATACAAATATCACTGCAATTGATCGGTTTTTGCCGCGCAAATGAAATCATTTTTATGTAATCCCTGAACAGCATGGCTCCACCAACGCACTGTCACTTTCCCCCACTCCAATGTAATTTCCGGGTGATGAAATGCCTCCTCAGCTAATGCCGCTACCTTATCGGTAAATACCCACGCCATTTTGAAATTCTTAAAGGAAAATACACGCTCAAGTTGCTTAATATCGCCTTGCGTGATTATCTCCCATTCGGGAATCTTTTGTAGCAATGTGTGGGTCTCATCATCAGAAATTTTCTGCGCCCCCATTTTGCACGCCTCGCATTGTAATTCATGTAACTCAGTCATAATTCCCCACTTTTTTATCATCGTTGCTAATACTTGATGGCATTTTTGTCTCTTTGGGTGAAAATAGCGGCGGATGAAGCCCTTGCTGTTTAGCTTGTGCCACCATTGCCATAATGTCTTGCTGAGCCAAGTCATAAAGCTGTTGGATATCATCAAGTATGAAATATATTGGTTGCATAATATCAATCCGGTAAGGTGTACGCATGATTTCAACCGGATCGAACGCTTTGTATTGTGGCACGTTCTGCTCGACCGACAGTGCATAAAGAGTCTCTCCTGGTGAGGATAAGATACCACCACCATATATGCGGATCCCTTGTGATTCTCTCAGTAGACCAAATTCCACCGTAAACCAATACAACCGGGCTAAATACACTCTATCGGCAGGGCTTGCCTTCAAACCCAGTTGACCATAAGTATGGGTAAATTCAGCAAAAGCAGGATTAGTCAGCATAGCACAATGACCAAATATCTCGTGGAAGAAATCAGGTTCTTGTAAATAATCAAACTCATCGCGGCGACGTAAAAATGTAGCAACGGGAAACTGCCGATTTGCAAGCTGTGCAAAGAATCGATCAAAATTGATCAGAGCGGGTACTGCAACACATTGCCAACCAGTTTCCTGTATTAATACACGATTCACTTCCTCAAGCTGAGGTGCCCTATATCGCGGCAAGTCCAACAACTTTAACCCATCAATGTACGCCCTGCAGGCTCGGCCTTCAATACACGCCAGTTGGCGAGTGACCAAGTCATGCCATATTTGGTTCTCTTCATCACACCAATCGACAATGCCATTTTCATCTGGCTTCTTAGATACATACTTATTCATGCTACCCATGATAATCCCACCTTAGTTAACGCTGCCTCCCCTTGGCACACCACATCACTCCCTGCTCATCGTAAATTAAACGTTGTGTTCTATCTTATTAGATTAGGTGGGCCAGCTCTGACGAGAAAAGCAAGCCACGGTGATCACGCAACCGCAGCATGTAACAATATATTTACAAACAACATATCACTAGAGAATACTTCTTCAGAGTTGCTGGAATCGCTCCGCTAAGCCAAAGTTAGTGATAAGGCGAGGCAACGGTCACGAGGAGCGGTAATGCGGCAATGGTTTCAGTTTCCCATCACAGAAGGAATAGCGTCCCGTCAAGCACACTGTGATTTGCCGCAAGGCACCTATGAGCGTGAGTGCGGTAAAGAAGGCTTTTTCGGTCCAGCCAGTCACATGTACCATCAACACCCCCCTACAGGGTGGATTAAATGGGACGGACCTCTTCGGCCGAGGGCAGTTGATACAAGTAAAATCCAGAGTTCCGGCAACTCACCTTGGGACGCAGCACTACTTTTAAGTAATAACAACATCAAGTTACGTATTTGGCACTGTGTCACTGCCATGAATCACCTTGCTCGCAATGGTGATGGTGATGAAGTCCTTTTCATCCATCAAGGATGCGGAGATTTATTCTGTGATTATGGACATCTCCATTTCCGTGATGGGGACTATATCGTCCTTCCTCGTGCCACCAGCTGGCGAATTGAGCCACAGCAGCCTGTCACTATGTTACTTATCGAGGCCACCAATAGTGCTTATCAAATGGCTGATCGCGGCATTGTTGGGCAGCATGCTATTTATGATCCCGCCGTGCTCGACTATGCCCGTATTGATGATCCCTTTTGCCAACAGCAAAATGATAATCAACACTGGCAGGTTAAGCTAAAAGCGCGTAACCAGCTCAATACTATTACTTACCCCTTTAACCCTCTTGATGCACAAGGGTGGAAAGGTAACTTAACCGCCTTCAAACTTAACTGGCGCGATATCCGACCTCTAATGAGCCACCGCTATCACTTACCACCTTCAGCCCACACGACTTTCGTCGCTGAAGGTTTTGTCATTTGTACATTTGTCCCGCGCCCTATTGAAACCGATGAAGGAGCTCTCAAAGTACCCTTCTTCCATAACAACGACGACTATGATGAAGTCCTTTTTTATCACCGAGGTAATTTTTTCAGCCGCGATAATATCGATGAAGGCATGATCACGCATCATCCTTGTGGTTTTTCTCATGGCCCGCACCCCAAAGCACTGGCTGCAAGCCTTACTACCCCAAAGCACGACACAGATGAAGTTGCCGTCATGATTGATACCCGATGGCCATTAAATTTCTCCGACATACCTGAAGAGGCTGAAAATACAGACTATGTTTACTCATGGATGGCAAATAAAGAGAAATAAATAGAGGTGCGAGGTGCGAGGTGCGAGGTGCGAGGTGCGAGGTGCGAAAAAATAGCAGATAGAATAATCATAGCAACATCAATATCGTCAACAAGGAGGCGAATGTGAAACTAGCGTCCCTTAACCAAGGTCGAGATGGTCAACTTATTGTCGTGTCACGTGATTTAACCGCTGCTGTGCATGCTAATGATATTGCACCGACATTGCAGTTTGCCTTAGATAACTGGGAGCAGGTTGAGCCTGAACTACAGCATCTATACCGCAATCTCAATGACGGCCAACTAAATACGACGTTTCCTTTCAACCCTGAATATTGTAGCTCTCCCCTTCCCCGCGCCTATCAGTGGGCTGACTGCAGCGCGTATGTTAACCATGTCGAATTAGTCCGCAAAGCCCGAGGGGCGGAAATGCCTGACAGTTTATGGACGGATCCCCTCGTGTACCAAGGCATGTCTGACGCTTTCATTGGCCCAACGCAACCTATTCTCGTTGCCAATGACCAATGGGGCATCGATTTTGAAGCCGAAATAGCCATCGTGACCGATGATGTCACTATGGGCACTCGTGCCGAAGAAGTCCATGACCATATCAAACTATTAATGCTGGTCAACGATGTCTCGCTGCGCAACCTTATTCCAGCAGAGTTAGCGAAAGGCTTTGGTTTCTTTCAGTCGAAACCCGCCTCATCATTTTCTCCCGTTGCTGTCACACCCGATGAGCTCGGAGAATACTGGCACGATTTCAAAGTCCACCATCGCCTCAGCGTGTATCTTAATGGTCAACTCTTTGGCCAACCCCATGCAGGCACAGATATGATCTTCAATTTTGCCGTGCTCATTCAGCATATAGCTAAAAGCCGCCCGTTAAGTGCGGGAAGCATCATTGGCTCAGGAACGGTTTCAAACAAAGATCGTAATAGCGGCTCATGTTGTTTGGCTGAGCAACGAATGCTTGAAATTATCGAGTCCGGCGTTGCCAAAACACCATTCATGGCATTTGGTGACACGGTACGTATTGAGATGCTGGATCAGGATGGACACTCTGTTTTCGGCGCAATAGAACAGCAAGTCATTCGCTATGAACATCAATATCACAGCGGCGATCTTAACCATCACAATCCCCGCATTTTATAATTTCTAACAGAGTAAAGAGCTACGGGGATTCATTGCTCGCTTAGTCAACGATCAAAGGACTGGATACGATGAAATTGTACGATTACTACCGTTCTTCAGCATCCTATCGGGTGCGAATTGCGTTAAACCTTAAGGGGCTAAATTACCAGCAAGTGCCAGTCTCTCTTATTGACAATGAACAGCTGTCAGAGGCTTATACCACGCTTAATCCCTCTGGACTAGTGCCTGGATGGGATAATGAAAGCAATGGTGTCGGGATCCTCGGACAGTCTCTGGCAATCATTGAATACCTTAATGACCGTTATCCCGACCCACCGCTACTGCCTGACGATTTATGGCAGAAAGCTAAATGCCGAGAGATCGCACTGACCATCGCCTGCGATATCCATCCATTAAACAACCTAAGGGTACTCAATTATCTCAATACCGAACTGGGTGTAAGCCAGAATGAGAAAATGATTTGGTATCACCACTGGCTCAAGCGCGGCTTACAAAACCTTGAAAGACTCGTGAGCCAACAAAAACATCCCTATTGCTGCGGCTCTGGACCCACTCTGGCCGATCTCTGCCTGATCCCCCAGTTATACAATGCCAAACGCTTCGGCTTTGATACCAGACACTACCCACACTTACTGAATATAGAAGCGCATTGCCAAGCACAACCCGCTTTTATTGCTGCACATCCTGATAATAATCTCATTCTGGATAGAAAATATTGATCATGGAGGCTGGCTCACGATGACGACAAAAATACCCTCTGACACAGGCAATGAACCGCAATGTCTGTGGACACCGCAAACAGAGAGGATACATAACAGCCTGCTCTACCAATTTACGCAAATACTGAATCAAAAAATCACATCACCGATTAATGACTACCGCCAACTTCATCAATGGAGCGTGGAGCACAATGAAGCATTTTGGGAACACGTTTGGTCATTCTGCCGCATTGACGGTGCTAAAAAGCCCCCAGTGACCTTCTGCCCTCCTGATAGTACAACACCCGCAAAAGAAACCCAATGGTACCCATATGCGAAACTCAATTTTGCAGAAAATCTATTGAAAAACTGGCACCATCACCCTCACACCGATGCCATTATTTTCCATAGTGAAGGGGATACATCTCGGTGCCAACGCATAACCTGGCAGCAGCTATTCGAGCAAACCTCGCAAGTAGCCAGCTTTCTTCATCAGTCAGGGATCCGTCGCGGCGATGTGGTTGCTGGCTATCTTCCCAACATTCCACAAGCCATTGTCGCCATGTTGGCTACCACATCATTAGGAGCAACGTGGACATCAACGTCACCCGATTTTGGTAGCGACAGCGTTATTGAACGCTTCGGGCAAACCCAGCCTAAGCTGATGTTCTACGCCGATGGCTATTACTACAATGGTGAAGCCCATTACTATCGGGACAAAGTGAATGCTATCGCGCAGCAAGTAGCATCGCTAACACAACTAATAAAAATCCCCTATCTCGCACAATCCGATCCACAAAGACTAAACACAATGGAACAACAAAGCGCCCTCAGTGCCGAGCCTCAGACCCGTTTCAACACCCATGACTGGGCAAACATCTTATCGTCAACAACACCCGGAGAGCTCGGTTTTACCCCTGTGCCATTTAATCACCCGCTCTATATTCTTTACTCCTCAGGCACTACTGGTAAGCCAAAGTGTATCGTTCATAGCGTGGGGGGAACATTGCTTAATCATGTCAAAGAACACCAACTCCATTGTGATATCAAACCCGATGATAGGCTTTTTTACTATACAACCTGTGGTTGGATGATGTGGAACTGGATGGTGTCAGCACTCGCTTCCGACGCGACGCTTGTATTATATGATGGCTCACCTTTCTATCCTGACGAAAATGTACTGTGGGACATGGCGGAACAAGAAGGTATCACCCACTTTGGCACCTCCGCAAAATATCTAGAAGTACTGGAAAAGCAAGGTATTAGTCCCATATCAAATCACACATTCTCGGCACTCAAAAGTGTACTTTCAACCGGTTCAGTCTTAGCCCCTGAGCAGTTTGACTACGTCTATAACGCTATTCACGCCAATATCCAGCTGGCATCTATCTCTGGCGGCACTGACATTTGTGGTTGTTTTGCCATCTGTAATCCCCTAAGTCCGGTATACCGAGGTGAATGCCAAGGACCAGCATTGGGAATGGATGTACAAGTGTACAACGATCAGGCAATGCCTCTGCACCAACAAAAAGGCGAGCTGGTTTGCTGCAACAGCTTTCCTAATCAGCCTTGTGCTTTTTGGGATGATCCGGATGGAGAACGCTATCAGGAGGCCTATTGGAACACCTTCCCCGGCGTATGGCATCATGGGGATTTTATTTCATCCAGCCCAACGGGAGGCATCGTTTTCTATGGCCGTTCTGATACGGTATTAAATCCTGGGGGAATCCGCATCGGAACGGCAGAGATTTACCGTCAGGTTAATCGCCTTGAGGCAATCGCGGATTCGTTGGTGATTGGTCAGGTTATCGGCAACGATGTAAGAGTAGTATTGTTCATTCAGCTCACCAGTGATGCCCAATTTGATAAATCACTGCAAGAGGTAATTTGTGCACGTATACGTAAACAATGTTCACCGCATCATGTCCCTGACGTGATCCTAAACGTACCTGATATCCCTCGAACCAAGTCAGGTAAATTAGCCGAACTAGCCGTTCGAGATATTATTAATAATAAAACGATTAAAAATATCGGTGCGCTGGCCAATCCCGAAGCACTGGATGCGTATAAAAATCGACCTGAATTGGATGTTTCGTAACAACTTAAATCGCGTTACTCATCAACTTTCAGCGTGTGATTAACGCATTGGTAGCGTGAATGATATGATAACAGGAACAATCACGATGAAAACAACGAGTCTATGAAACGTATCCCAACTAATATCATTACCGGCTTCCTTGGTGCTGGTAAAACGACTTCAATTTTATCTCTTTTGGCGCGTAAGCCAGAGAATGAAAAATGGGCCATCCTCATTAATGAGTTTGGTAACGTCGGCGTTGATGGCGCAATCCTTGATCAACAAGGTGCCATTGTGAAAGAAGTCCCTGGCGGTTGCATGTGCTGTGTTGCTGGGCTGCCAATGTCTGTTGGGATCAATGCGCTACTGGCTCAAAAGCCCGACAGATTACTGCTAGAACCAACGGGATTAGGCCATCCCAAAGAGATCATCGCAAAATTAACCTCTGACACATATCGTAATTATATTGATCTGAAAGCCACCATTACCTTGGTTGACCCACGCCACTTCTCAGATACGCTTTATACCGATAATCAAAACTTTCAAGATCAAATCGCACTGGCAGACGTTGTTGTTGCCAATAAAATTGACCAGTGTGTCGACTATGATCTACTGGCTTTTGAAACCTATATTGAACAAATAGAACCACAAAAAATCATGATTGGCCAAGTCGAACAAGGCGAGCTCAAACGAGAATGGCTCGATATCGAACGCTTAGAACGCCATGCAGCCCATAGCCATCACCACCATCATGCGGATTCAGATGACGCAGCCCCGCTTCCAGGCTTTGAATTAGCACCTGGACAGCAGTTTATCCGCAAAGAAAACAGTGGTCAGGGTTATCGTAGCTGTGGTTGGTTTTTTGCCGCCGAACAGATCTTTGACTTCTCTAAGCTATTTTCTTTGTTCTCTAACCTTAATGCCCAGCGCGTAAAGGCTGTTGTAAACACCGAACGTGGCTGTTTTGCATTTAATGTCGTCAATCAAGTGGTATCGATTAACGAACTATCACTTGACGGGTTTGAGTCTCGCATCGAAATCATTGATAAAGAGCCTCTCCCATGGGATGAACTTGAAACCATACTTTGCTCTCTGGCGAGTGAAAAGTAACTCAAAATAGCCACATTGCAATATAAATTGCCACAACAACCAGTGGAAATTATTACAATCTGATTACATACGGCAAGTTGATATAAAAATCAATTTGAACAGCGTTTTTATCAAGCAAGGAGCAACTATGCTAAACCCTGCAACTGCGCAAGCAGTTATCGACCATGCACTGTTTCTCGGTGCAGATTTTGCCGAATTGTTCGTTGAGCACCACCAATCAAGCTCAGTAGAGTTGATTTCAGGAGAAATCGACAAGGTGAACTCTGGCATCGATTTTGGTATCGGTGTTCGCCTGTTTTTCGGCTTCAAAGTCCTCTACGGCTATACCAATAGCACTGACGAGGAAGAGCTTAAACGTGTCACTAGCCTGCTGGCAGCAAAAAATAAACGCGATCAAATCGCAACCGCAGGCTCGCTGAACCTCAGTCGCTATAATAATAGACACCTGTGTCAACAAGCCCTAAGTCAAGGCGCTAATCTTGACGCCAAAATAGCCTTTTTACGTCAATGTGATACGGCAGCTCGTGCAGAAGATGAAAAAATCCATCAGTTCATTGGGCGTATTCTACAACGTGAACAGCAAATCGAGATTTTCAACTCAACAGGCCTGCATATTGGTGACACACGCCACTATACCCGTGTTGCTGCCACCGCTATTGCACAGAATGGCAGCGAACAATCCACCGGTTTTGAAGCGCCGGGCGCATTAACCGGATGGGAGTTTAATGCTCGCCTTGATGCGAATGAACTTGGACACGCTGTCGCCAAACAAGCCATGGTCAAACTGTTTGCTGACAACTGCCCGTCAGGTGAAATGCCAGTCATTATCGGTAATGGATTCGGGGGCGTTATTTTCCACGAAGCCTGTGGCCACTTACTAGAAACCACCTCTGTCGCGAAGAAAGCTTCGGTCTTCCACGATAAGATGGGGGAAATGATTGCTCATCCTGCTGTGAATGCCGTTGATGATGGCACCATGGCCAATGAATGGGGCTCCCTCAACATTGATGACGAAGGCATGGAAACACAGCGCACTCAACTGATCAAAGACGGTAAGCTCACCAGTTTCATGGTTGATCACATGGGATCGCTGAAAACGGGCTATGCCCCGACGGGCTCTGGCCGACGAGAGTCCTACAAGTATGCTCCGACATCACGTATGCGCAATACCTTCATAGAGCCAGGTAACAGCTCGCTCAATGAAATGATCAGCGGCGTTGAGCGCGGTATCTTTGCGAAAAAAATGGGTGGCGGTTCAGTACAACCGGGCACTGGTGAATTCAATTTTGCGGTTCAGGAAGCCTACCTTATCGAAGAAGGTAAGATTACCAAGCCATTAAAATCAGCCACGCTGATCAGCACCGGACCAAAGGTACTGAAAGAAATTTCCATGGTAGGCAGCGATTTCGCCCTCGCCGCAGGTATGTGTGGCTCAGTGAGCGGCTCGGTACCAACCACAGTTGGTCAGCCAGCACTTAAAGTTGACAATATTCTTGTAGGGGGTAACTAATGGCCGATCAACAACAATTACAAAATGCCATTGATCAAGTTCTTGATCGTGTAAAAGCAGCGGGCGCTGAAGCGGATGTTATCGCCAGTGGTAGTCATAACTTTTCGCTGAAAGCCAATGCTGGTGAGCTGGATGAATATAAAGTGACGTCAGGTCAAGTCATTGGCGTCCGCATTGTCAAAGATAGCTGCATCGCAACCAGTTACTCAGAATCGCTTGAACCTGCGAGCCTCGATATGATGGTTAATCAGGCGCTGACTAATGCCACCTTTACTAAAGAAGATGAGCATCAGCAAATCCGCTGCGCAAACAGTACCCTGATAACCAACCAGCCAGAAATCTACCAGACTGATACCGCATCAGTCGATGACAAGATTGCATTAGCACTGGCATTAGAAAGTGGTGTCATTGCTAAACCCTACGCGAGCTCTGCGCCTTATAATGGTTTTGGCGAGTCAGACAGCCAAATTATTTTAGCTAACACACTGGGTACTCGTTGCTACCACCAAGAACGTTCAACCTACTGCTACGCCTATACCTTGTTTGAAAAAGACGGTAAACAATCGATGCACGGTGGCATGTCATCTGGCCGTCGATTTGATCAGCTTGATGCCGACTACTGCGTAAATTACGGTTATGGCATGGCTGAAGCGTTGATTGATGGTGCACCTATCGTAACAGGTAGCTATAGTGTGATCTTCGACCTTAGCTGTTTAAGCAACTTGTTCGGCGCCTTCGGTATGTGCCTATCAGGTCAAGCCGCTATGAAAGGGATCAACCCGTGGCGTGATCAAATTAATCAATCCGTTGCCAGTCCATTATTAACCGTATCAGACACTGCCTATATTGAAGGTGGCTCAGCCATTAAAGCATTTGACAGTGAAGGTTATGCTACCCGAGACAATATTTTAATCGGTGAAGGCCAACTACAGAGCCTGTTACACAATAGCCACACTGCCAGCTTCTTTGGCATTGAGAATACAGCAAACGGGTCACGATCAGCCAAAGGCGGGCTCGGCGTATCAAGCCGTCACACAGTTATTGCACTCGGCACAAGTTCAGAGGCAGAAATCACTGCTGGTGAATATCTGGAGCTAGTAGACCTGCAGGGTGTCCACTCAGGTGCCGATGCGGTAAGCGGTGATTTCTCATTTGGTGCGAGTGGCTTTCTATGTCGCGATGGCAAACGTATTCAACCAATACGTGGGATCACTGTTGCAGGTAACTTCTATCAAATGATCAAAGCAATCGATGCCGTTGGTGACAATTTACAGCACGATCATTCCCGTGATTTCTTTGCCCCAATGATTCGCTTTAATAAATTGAGTATTGCGGGTAAATAACACGTTCTCGTCACGAATATCTTCAAGCGGGCAATGCCCGCTTTTTTCCGCTATCACTTACAATAATGATAATTATATCTATTACGATAACCCGCCACGCTGTTCAAAATACCGCCACAAAACTCATAACTACTTTATTTTTTATATTTTTTATTCCTTCTTGACATACCCCTGACATAAGGCGCATAGTATTTTCAACCAGAGAGGCCTTTAACATAAGATTAATCAGTCACCTAGCCACTCATTACCAGTGGAAAGATGACCACTCTTGATAGTTCGGCAATGCATTATGCCGATATAGATAGATCTTGTTTTTAGTATGTTAATTGCGCTCTTGTAAAAAGCAGTTTAACTCTTGATGTAATCAAAAAATAAAAAATGGAGAAAATCATGAAACGCTCTCTTGCACTAGCTACTGGCCTAATTCTTAGTACTACTCTTATGGGCTGCTCTAACTCAGAACAAGCAGAACAACTTAGCCAGCTAAGCAATAACATTGATACTCTTTCTCAGCAAGTTGCAAGCATTCAAGCTCAACAAGATGTAATGGCAGGCGCTATTGCTGATTCTGTTGCTGCATCTGATGTGGCTTACCAAGAAGCAGTACGCGCTAACCAACGTGTCGACAACGTTGCTAAGTCATACACTAAATAATTAAATCACTGCACGTTTACCGTGCTCAGTGCTTTGAATAAAAAAGTGGCACACCTGTTTTAATCAACAGATAGCGCCACTTTTTTGTTAGCTCAATCTTCCAGCACACAACAGATACTCGGTGTTATCCAATCGCCTTATCAGGATCAACCTGACCATAGGTGTTAATGCTTGCCTCGCCTAATTCAGGCTCCAAGTAGTCCCGCATCATATCTATCGATTCCGCTTCCCACATACATTGGCACAGTGTGAGTCGTTCAACCACCATCGTCGAATGCAACCGCATTCCCGCAGGAGGATGCGTCAATGCTCCACTGGCCTTCTGCCAAAAGAGTTCAGGATCCGTTATTTCATGTTGAATCATAATGAACATTATTTTCCTCTTCTGACTGACAGTGGCAAGTAAACGAATTAAGTGTTATCCATCACGACAAGCTCAGGTTGAACAGCCAATATTTTCTCTAATAGCCGATCACTGGCAATCGCTTTAGTATTGTTGGCGAAGTTATACATCACAACCTTCGCTTGACCCACTGTCGTCACTTTACCCTGTTGCTTGCTGACAATAATATATTCCATCGTAAAACGATCTCGTTGCATTTCAGAAACTCGACTCCCAACAAGCAAAGTATCAGGATAGGTAACAGGCAATTTATAGCGACTTGTCGTCTCACTCAAAATAGGCCCTATATACGTCGCCTTCATTTCTTCCATCAAACCCACTTTACTGAAGTAATCCAATCGAGCCGTTTCAAAATAACGAAAATACACCACATTATTGACATGATTTAGAGCATCCATTTCACCCCATGCGACAGGGATCTCTGAAATCACAGGGTAACCATCGAGTAGCGTCTTCATGACTTTTTCCTTGTCTGTTGTATAAAACCTGAATTTAAACAACTGTTCGATTATTAACCGTATACCTTCGTATACATTTTTGCAACAAGTACATTCTATAAGCAATCTCAGTGGTTAGCACTAGCACGTTCATCTCGTATCTCACAGCAAAACGAATAAGATTTAAACAGTTATGAAAGCGGCGTGTGAATTTTCAGCGGTAAACCCGCATAAGCCTTAATTTATAAGGGTTCAGCATTGATTTTAAGGTATCCTTACCCACCTTTTTATAACCTGACGGTATGAGCCTAATGCTTGCCCGGTGGGTTCAACATGGGCAGCACAGCCTGTTGCAATGATTTAAATTATGCTTTACGACAACAATCTACCAATTCGATACCCTAAGGGGACCTTCGCGATGACCACGGTATACAGTTTTACCGGTGCGTCCATCCTTGCATCCATTATATTTTCTCTCCTGCTTTTCCTGTCTATCGATGAAGATCCTGTTATGCAGATCTTATTCGGGGGCTTAGCGGTGATCTTTGAACTCGGCAAATTCTTTGCCTGGTATGAATTTGGTGAACGTCGAGCACGCCGTAATTATACCGGTGCCATTTCTGCCTTTGCCTTTTATGCCGTACTAGCTGCAATCTCAATTGGTGGTTCAGTAGGTGGCATTAATAGCGCGACCAATCAGGCTCAGAGTCATGTCAATGTTCAGCAAAGCAAAATCAACAACTATAATATGCAAATCAAATCTATTGAGGAGCAAATTGAGCTGAATAATGTTGCGGCTGAAAAATACATTCAAATGGAACGTATTGCCACTGGCGTAACTCGTATCCAACATCAAAACGAAAAACTTCGTGAACAACAACTAGCACTCGCAGCTGAACGTGATAGCCTGCCCGTTGTAAGTCAGGGGTCGGTCATTGGCCTTATCGACAGCCTTGCCACTTCACTGAATGTAAAAACACAAACAGCTCAGCTTGGACTGGTTGTTTTCCTTTCGGTATTGCTCGACTTTTTCGCCGCTTTCTTTGTTGGCCTGATCGGTGAAGAGCAACGTTTCCGTAATCAGTTCCGTCGGATAAAGCCTATTACGATTGACGCTTATTCTACTCATGAAACCAAGGAACCTGAGTTGCTCACAAATCAGTTCTCGTCTGATACAAACGAGTCACATCACGATGAACAACCAGTGGAACCCGTGAAACCTAAAAGCCTTTATGAGCAAGCTATTGAGGCATTGAGCAGCAATAAAGTTAACTGCACTAAACGAGCGGTAACACGTTACCTCAACGCCAGCAACGAAGAGGTCGACGACATCTTCAAGCTATTTATGGATGAAGGCATCGTCAGTAAAAAGCCAAATAATCACTATCAGTGGCACGGTGTTGCAGAAAGTTAATTTTTCTAGTTTGGTATTATGACCTGTCAATTTTAGACTGACAGTGAAACAAAAAGCCCGAACATCATCACATGTTCGGGCTTTTTGTATATATAGACAATATCGTCACATGCACATCTCTGAGTCAATCCATTTACGCTCAGAAATTTAAACTAGTGCATTACAGACCTTTTCGATACTGCGCCTTGGTGGTCGGAGCAATTATAGTGTCAATGGATGTCGCTATTGAGCGGTCTTGGGTCAACTGTTGATTAAAAGCAGCAACAAGACCCGCTTTATCGATGCCGACCTGTGTCGCGGTTTTAATGTCGCGCAGATCAACCATAAACCCATCAAACTGATCAGCCAGATCAGACACGATATCAGTATTTAAGAAGTTCTCCTGACTGTACAACGCATTGTGATCACCTCGCTGCTTGTCTACGATAAATGACGCACTCTTCATGCTTAGGATCGAGGCTGACTTATCACACTTACGCAAGCATTTCTCATCAAAACGCTTCTTCTTGCACCCTACTGTTTGATGGAACAAACATTGACGACTGGTCAGCAGCATAATAGGGTGGTAAATACTGTAATACAGCGTAAAGTTATCTGGTTTCACTAACTGCTTAATTTGGTATCGGTTAATTTCATTCGATACAAACGCACCAACGCAATTAAACTCGTCTTTCAAACACTGCAAGCTGTAAGAGTTTGTTATGTTCATTTGGGGGCCTGCAACCCACTCAATTCCTAGCTGACAAGCCGCATACCCCACCCCGTTATTGTTTGTCACAATGCGAGCCGGTTTCACGGCCTGTAAAAACTCGACAGCTGCGTGATAATTATCACCAATCAATATGGCCGGGAACCAAGGCACTAATGTGGTATGAGCTTCAAACAAAGCCACCATGTCCTTAAGAGTTGCAGCCAGCGCCTCAGGTAACTGATAGCATACCGTGGTGTTCTCCGCCTGTACCAAAGGTATATCAGCTTGAGATGCAATAAGCACATGTAGATTGGGTTGTATTGTTGGCAATTGTGATGCTTTAACACGCTCTGGAAGCTCAACAGGTTCCACAAATTGCTGTCCGTTATTCAGGTTAGCAATTATCTGCTCCTTCATCACCCTCAGCTCTTTATAGGATAAATACAGTCCCGCATTAAACTCTGTCAGATCAAGCGAGGCTAACTCGTACCCACCGCAGGCAAAACTATTCACCCATTTAGTGATGCTTTCCTCATCCACTGTAAACTTATTGCTTACTAATACTGGCGCCAGTGATTTCACCTCAAACATGCTATCCGAAGAGGTGATAACAGCAACCAACGGTTGCCCTTCTGTCGAGATAACTTTAACGGTTAGGGCTAGTGGGCCGGTATCTAACACCTGAGTTTTAGCATCAACCAGCTGGATAATATTGGTCTTATCATCATAAAGCTTTTTCTTGACTATCTGTACATCGCCCGCTGACTGGCAACTATAGATTTTCGTAAAATGCTTAACAGAATGATCGCGGGGATTATCAATAAACATATCTTTATTGATATCACCTTTTAGATAAGCATTAGAAAAATCGCGATTGAATACGGTATACAATTCAGATGTATCGGTTAATAGCGAATCCTGCTGACAGTAATTATCAATCTGCTGACGCCAATTATCCACCACCGTATACACATAGTGAGATTTTTTGATCCGTCCTTCGACTTTAAGCGAATAAACCCCAGCATCCGCTAGCGCATTCATATCACCAAACGCTGAGTTATCTTTCAAATTCAGCGGATAATTTTTACCCGCTTGCGTTGTTTGGTATTGATCTCGACATGGCTGGCTACAACGACCTCGGTTACCTGAGTTACCATTTCGAACAGAACTGATATAGCACAGACCGGAAAAACCAATACAATATGAGCCATGAACAAACACTTCCATTAGGATGTCGTGTTGATGCCCAAACGTCGCTAATTGTTTAATTTCATTGATGTTCAGTTCACGTGATAAATTCACGCGAGAAGCGGTCAACTGCTTAAGAAAGCTGATCTGTCCTTCATTGTGGGTATTAGTTTGTGTTGAAGCATGGACATCCAGCGAAGGAAAATGGTGTTTAAGGATATAAAACAATCCCATATCCTGGACAATTACACCATCGATCTGCGTATTCACTAGCTTATTCAGCAACCGCACCAACGCTGGTATTTCACTCTCAAGAATGACGATATTCAGAGTAAGAAAGATTTTACAATCATACTGATGAGCCAAGCGAACAATGCCATAGAGCGTATCAAAAGTCAGATTAGTGGCCCGATTTCGCGCATTGAAGTTATCGAGCCCACAGTAAATCGCATCAGCGCCTGCAATAATCGCAGCCTTGATTGACTCAATATCACCACCCGGTGCCAATAGCTCAAATTGTTTTTTCATTACGCCACTACCTACTTGCCAACCGCAATATCAAAGGGGGCGTATTCTACGTGTTTCATCGGCTAAATGCCATTAATGTGCTGTCTAGCCCCAGCTCTGATGAATGGCTATTATGGCCAAGAAAAAACCAGCGCAATGCGCTGGTTCTAAATTAGCAAGACACTTTGATAGATTACGTTGCGCTAGCGACATCGTCTCGCTTTTCAGCAAGTACATTCGATACCTCTATCGGTAACTTCTGCATGACATAATCACCAGGTGCTGCTGCTCTGACGGGATAATTAGTGCTGCCTGATTCACGAGCATTCACAGGCTCCGCTTCTTCAAATTCAGATAACCATTTATTCCAGTGAGTCCACCATGAACCATCATGACGTTTTGCACCATCCATCCATGCTTCAGGATCTTTTACGGGTTTACCATTCGTCCAAAAACCATACTTGTTCTTCTCCGGATGATTCACAATACCGGCGATATGACCAGACTCACCCAGAACAAAGGTAGACTTACCACCTAAGCACTGAGCGCCACGATATGTCCCTTGCCACAGCGCGATATGATCTTCCTGTGTCGAGATAAAGTATGTCGGTATCTTAATCTTTGCCAGATCAATGTACACCCCAGCAATTTTAATCCCTTTTGGATCAACCAACTTATTATCAAGGTAGAACTGTCGTAGCAAAGTACTATGGCAAGCAACAGCAACATTAGTACTATCACCGTTCCAGTAGAGTAAATCAAAATCGATTGGACTGTTGCCTTTCAAGTAATTGTTGATGTAATAGTTCCAATACAGGCTATTTTCACGCAACAAACTGAACGTCACGCTCAATGAGCGCCCATCCATATACCCTTTAGCTTCATTCTGAGCTTCAATCGCAGAGATAATAGGGTCATTAATATAAGCCCCAATTTCTCCTGGCTGAGAGAAATCCAGCAGTGTTGTAAAGAAAGTAGCTGACTTGATTCGGCTACGCATACGCTTTGCTGAATAATAAGCTAACGCGGTGGCAAGTAAGGTGCCACCAATGCAATAACCTGCCGCATTGATCTGTTTTTCACCCGTAATATCTTCGATTATATCAACCGCTTTTACTACGCCATCAACAACGTAGTCATCAAAGTCAATATCAAACATACTGGCATCAGGGTTACGCCATGACATCATGAAGACAGTGTGACCTTGCTCAACCAACCAGCGTACCATTGAGTTCTTCTCTCGAAGATCCAAAATGTAATACTTATTGATGAACGGTGGCACGACAAGTAGCGGAGTTGAATTTACATTTTCAGTAAGAGGTTTATATTGAATCAATTCAAACAAATGATTCTTATAAACAATATCACCGGGTGTATTAGCAACATTTTCTCCAAGCTTGAAAGCGGCATCGTTGGTCATGCGGATCTTTAGCACATCAGCACTCGATTGCATGTCCTGTTGCAACAACTCCATACCTTTGATCAAATTTTCACCATTACTTTCAACCGTTAGCTTAGCAAGCTCAGGATTGGTCGTAATAAAATTTGAAGGAGACATCGCATTAATTGCCTGACGAGAAAAGAAATTCAACCGTTCTTTTGCTTTGTCGTCAAGACCATCAATTGAGTCGATCGTTGTTTTCATCGTATTGCTAAACAGCAAATACGATTGCTTTATATAATTATAAAACGCTTCATTTTCCCACGCAGGGTCTGTGAAACGTTTGTCATCTTTTTCAGGCTTAATAAGATCAGCATCGTTACCTGTTTTCATGGTCACGTTTTGCCAGATCTTCATCTGATTTTCCCACCAATCCATTTGCACTTGTGCAAGAACGGTTGGTTGCGCTGCGGCTTTTTCTAATAGTTTGGTTGTATCATTCAAACTAATTTCGTTGAGCGCTTTATTAAGGGGAGAGCTCATGGCGACTTTGCCGGAATCCAGTTCTTTCCACCATATCTGGTTCATTTCCTGGAGCTTGGTAAAGTAGTCCGAAAAGAAATTATGATTCATTACAATGACCTCTAAATTAGGGCTAATAAAGCCGCCTCTTGGCAGAGGCGGCTATTTGGTCATTATATTAAGCTGGAGTAGCCTGTTTTACGTTCTCTGCCACTAGCTCTTCTACTTCAGTCTTGAAGCTCTGCGCAACAGCATTAAACTTATTGCTATCATCAATTAACTGCTGAGATAGCTTGGTTAGGGTTTCTAGCTGCTGGCTATTAAACTC
Organism: Photobacterium nomapromontoriensis; assembly: GCF_050336815.1. Lineage (NCBI taxonomy): Bacteria > Pseudomonadati > Pseudomonadota > Gammaproteobacteria > Vibrionales > Vibrionaceae > Photobacterium > Photobacterium nomapromontoriensis. The sequence goes on along the minus strand of NZ_JAKJSL010000037.1, from coordinate 29,267 downwards.
CGCAAAAGATTGCACATCTTTCACTTCACTGACTGCCTTAAGCTGAGACAGGCCAAGTTCACTGTAAGCGCGTACTGCTGCTAATTGAAGCTCTGTCAGCTCTTCAACATTCTTAGTAAAAAGTTTATTGAATTTTACATATGGCGCTAGAGATTTTTCAGTCTGCTCAGAGAAAGATTTAAACATTTCCGTATACATAGCTTGTTTCCTTCATTTCAAGTAATAAGATTGTCACCCGGTCTAGAGCATTCCAGACACAGTGGCTTAATCGATTAAACATTTTTTAGTACAACAGCTGTACCCATACCGCCACCAACACAGAGTGTTGCAAGACCATGTTCAGTGCCGCGACGACGCATTTCATGCAAAAGGCTAACAATAATACGGTTGCCCGATGCACCCAGTGGGTGGCCTAGCGCAATGGCGCCACCATTCACATTCGAGCGCTCAGCCAAGTCTTCGACCTGAGTATTAAGTTCATCAGCAAGCTCATGAAGTACACCTAAGGCCTGGCCAGCAAACGCTTCGTTAAATTCAAAAAGTCCAATAGAATCAATAGATAGATCAGCTTTATTAAGTGCTTTAACAACAGCGGGCACTGGCCCTAATCCCATGATTTCTGGTGCCACACCAGCTTGAGCATAACTTTCAATTTCTGCCAGCGGTGTTAACCCATATTTTGCAACTGCCGCTTCTGAAGCCACAATGATTGCGCTCGCACCGTCATTAATCCCTGAAGCATTACCCGCAGTCACTGACCCCCCTTCTTTCTTGAAGGCTGGACGTAGGTTTGCTAGTGCTTCAATGGAGGCATCGGCTTTGGGATATTCATCAGTGTCGACAACATTTGTTGCACGACGAACAGTGACCTCAACAGGGGCGATTTCATCAACGAATTTACCTTGTTCAATAGCCGTGACCGCTTTTTGCTGGCTGGCTAGTGCAAAGTTGTCCTGCTGCTCACGGGTCAAACCGACTTTTTCAACAACGTTCTCTGCCGTCACTCCCATATGATACTTGTTGAAAACATCAGTCAAACCATCAGAAATAAGCAGATCGGTCAGTTCCAAATTACCCATTTTCTGGCCATCCCGGATAGCAGAGGAGGCACAAAATGGAATTTGAGACATATTCTCAGCACCTGCGGCCACAACGAGCTCTGCATCACCCGCTTTGATGTGTGCAGCAGCATCCATCACTGCTTTCATTCCAGAACCACATACCATATTCAGGCTATATGCTGGAACTTCTTGTGGAATACCCGCAAACAATGCAGCTTGGCGACCAGGTCCCATTCCTTGACCCGCTCCAATCACATTACCAAGAATAACTTCATCTATATTTGCGGGATCAACGTTAGCTTCAGCCAACGCAGCTTTAATAGCAACAGCTGCCAACTGGGTCGCTGATACTGTCTTTAGTGCACCATTAAAACTACCAAGTGGAGTACGTTTTGCTGCAACAATATATACTTTAACCATGATTTTTTGCGTCCTTTCTTTCACTACTCAATTAAACCATTAGTGCATGTACAAACCGCCATTCACTGACAAGGTTTCACCAGTGATATAAGCTGCAGCATCGCTCGCGAGGAAAGTCACAGCAGCGGCAACTTCTGCTGGCGCGGCAAGACGTTTCATTGGAATTTCAGCTTTGATGCTATCTAATACTTCTGGCTTAATAGCCTCAACCATTGGCGTACCGGTATACCCCGGCGCAATCGCATTTACCGTCACTCCGGCACGCGCACCTTCCGCGGCAAGAGCCTTAGTAAAACCAATCATCCCTGCTTTAGCCGCTGAGTAATTTGCTTGACCAAACTGTCCTTTTAGGCCATTAACCGATGAGATGTTGATAATACGTGCGTTACCATGTTCGCACATGGAAGCAAATAGAGGCTGTGTGACATTAAATAAGCTATTAAGGTTTGTCGTGATGACCTCATTCCACTGCTCTTTTGTCATACGCTTAAACGTTGTATCACGTGTGATGCCAGCATTATTAACCAATACATCAATGTTACCTTCATCTTGCAATAATGTTGCTAGCGCTTCTTCACAGTAAGTCGCATCCGTAACATCAAGAGGAAATAATCTCACTTGTTCTTCTGAATAATTATTCTCTTTAAACCACTCTTTTGCTTTAGCTTCACCACTTGGAAAATACGTGGCAATAACACGATATCCTGCATCAACCAATCCCTTAGTGATTGAAGAACCAATACCACCTTTCGCACCAGTTACTAATGCTTTTTTACTCATTACAAAAGACTCCATTCCATCATGATGATGACATATAACCAATACTGACAATCACTTATATGCAACCTGTCGTTAAAGACCACTAACCAACGTGAACTGTTATTCAGTTCTATAATTTATCTTTTTGTATCCTAGCGTGTGAAAAAGACACTTAAGTGACCTTGTCATTGCATTTACATTATAAGAACACATGCACATATCAATATCAATACAGGGCATCAATGGTCGTACCAATATTCCTGAATAGAATCACACATAAACATTGAAACAAATTTAATCGTTAAATGTGTCAATATTGATGTTTTTTTGTTGCTTTTGGGGTGAGGATTTAATTAGTTCATGGAAATCAACTATATACATGTTGTTTCTTATCTTTTCCGGAAATTTTACACTGTATGCTATTCACAAAATATGCAAGACGTTACGGATATAGTGTGCATAAAAAAATCGGCCTAACCTACATATGACCGACTCTATTCATTCAAAAAGCTATTATTTACTAATTGGTTATTATCGTTTTGATGTTCATTACCATGATTGACGAGACCCACCTTGCGCCTCATCGTCTGTGATCAATGAAGCCAACTTCGATTATCGATGTGTATCAATGCTAATACAGAACAATAAATGACCAACCAAATCAGATTGATGAACTAATCCCTTTAATTTCAGTCTGAATGTCCATATTTAATTTATTGACTGTTTCATTAAAGGACATATCAATCCATGTTGACGACTACATTCCAACGCCTTCAAACGTACCTGAATAGTCAGGTTATCGGTCAGCCTGATCTTGTTAAACAGTTAATGATTGCCTTGCTTGCAGACGGTCATATTCTGGTAGAAGGGCCTCCCGGCCTAGCGAAGACACGTGCCGTTAAGGTGCTGTCTGATTGTATTGAAGGGAGTTTTCACCGCATTCAGTTCACCCCTGACCTACTTCCCGCAGATCTAACGGGAACCGATATTTATCGCCCTGAAACCGGAGAATTTACCTTCCAGCCCGGGCCGATATTTAATGCCTTATTACTCGCTGACGAAATTAACCGTGCGCCGGCGAAAGTTCAAGCCGCCATGCTTGAGGCTATGGCTGAAAAACAGATCACAGCAGGGCGTAAAACTTATACCTTGCCAGAGCTATTTTTGGTCATGGCAACACAGAATCCGATTGAGCAAGAAGGAACGTATCCGCTGCCTGAAGCGCAGCTTGACCGCTTCTTGCTACAACTTAATGTTGAATATCCGAGCGCATCAAGCGAGCTTGAAATTCTACGACTAAACCGAGGGGAAGCGCTGGGAGTTCAACGCGCCGAACCAGTACAGATCAGCCAGCAAGAAATTTTTGCTGCCCGTAAAGAAGTTCTCAGCATTCATATGGCTGAAGAAGTTGAACAATATATCATTCGGTTAGTCATGGCGACGCGCCAACCAGAGCGGTATAGCAGCCAACTGGCCAGCTGGCTGCAAATGGGTGTCAGCCCACGTGCAACACTGGCCCTAGATCGTTGTGCTCGCGCGCACGCTTGGATCTGTGGCCGTGATTTTGTCACTCCAGAAGATGTACAACAAATGGCTTACCCTGTATTGCGCCACCGCCTACTGCTTAGCTATGAAGCACAAGCGGAAGCAATTGCTGCAGATACCATTGTTGAACAGCTTATTACACAGGTCGCATGCGCATGATCAAAAACACAATGACTCCTGCACTGCCTATGCACAGTGATGGCGTTAATTTGTGTCTGGCCGAGCTACTGCAATATAAAAACCAATCTGTGCGCTGGTTACCACCAGCGCAGAGTGTTTGGTCACAGCTCAATGGTCAGCACCAAAGCCAGCGCAAAGGTCGAGGGATGAACTTTTCTGAAGTGCGTCCCTATCAACCTGGCGATGATATACGCGCCATAGATTGGCGGGTCACCGCACGTACCGGAAAAACCCACACTAAGTTGTTTACGGAAGAACGTGAACAACCCGTTATGTTATTGATTGATTTGAGCCCCAGCATGATGTTTGGTTCACAACTCATGCTCAAGTCTGTACAAGCTGCTCACTTCAGCAGCTTATTAAGCTGGCTGGCTGTTAGCGAACAAGACCGTATTGGTGCGATCATTTATACTGGCCAGAAACTGATAGAATGCAAGCCCACTGCACGCCAGCAAGGCCCTCTTAAGGTTATTAACGCCTTGATTGAGGCGCATCAAGACTATCAGCTCAGTGCCGCCTCACCAGACACAACATCACTGCCCTTTGCCGATGCCTTGAAGCATTTGCATCATCTCTGCCCTAAAGGCAGCGAAATTGTGGTTCTGAGTGATTTCTACCAGCTGCAACAAAGTGATAAGCGACGACTTAGCCAACTGCGCCAACATAACCGAATTCAGTTTGTCCAACTGTATGACCCGCTGGAGCTTGGTCAAACAACCTTCAACGGGATTGAATATGTCGCAGACAGCCAGCAAGCAACCTGGCTGGATTTTTCTAAGGCTAAAACCCGCGATGGACTAAGCCAGCAATATCAGGCACATCAGGAATTCTTACAGTCACTCTGTAAACGTTTAGCTATTCCACTCCATACGCTTTCCGCCGCCGAGCCGTTAATGCAGCAATTAGGCTTTTCGGGAAAAACAACTGCCACTCAGCAGGGAGGACAACATGGCTAACCCAACAACAGTACAAACGCTGCCATTGGCTGATCTCCACCTGCCTAATGCGCCAAGCTTCTGGCCTCTATCTTGGGGATGGTGGTTGTGCCTTCTCTTTGCCATTGCTTTACTGGTCGTCGCCATGCACTGGATACAACGCAAGAAACTGCATAATCAGGCGCGTCGGGAAGCAATCAAGCTTCTAAAAGGGCTCAATTCACCCGCTCAATTTGATAAATTGAATTTACTATTACGGCAAATGGCTCTGACTTACCAACCTCGACAACACGTTGCAGGCCTAACCGGAGAGCAATGGCTCTGTTATTTGGATCAGCAACTACCTGTTAAACACCGTGGTTTCATGGCGCTATCTGCTGAATGGCAACAAGGGCTGTTTTCAGCAGCCCCACTCACGCCGGATCAGTTCAACGCCTGCTACCAACAGGCAAAAATTTGGATTGCTAGAGCAAATTTCGTGCAATCCTCTACTAAACGTCAAGAAGGCCAACATGTTTGAGTTTACATGGCTTTGGGCACTTGTTCTCTTGCCTCTGCCGTTTTTTGTTTACCGCTTCAGTAAGCCGTCGATTCAACCGTCAGCAATCCGACTGCCTAAACTGCCTACTGGGCTAGGGCAGCAACAACAAACCAGCCGCTGGCTGATCGGCCTGATGACTGTTGCTTGGCTGAGCTTAATTGTGGCGCTTGCGCGGCCTGTTTGGTATGGCGACCCGATAGAAATCAACCCTGAACATCGGGATATGATGCTCGCAGTCGATCTTTCAGGTTCGATGGCTATAGAAGATATGATCACAAACAATGGTGATAGTATTGACCGCTTAACGGCTGTCAAGAAAGTCTTACATGATTTCATTGGTAAACGTCAAGGCGACCGTCTTGGGCTGGTTGTGTTTGCAAATCATGCTTATTTGCAAACACCATTAACCTTCGACCGTAATACCGTTCAGCAGCAACTTGACCGTACTGTCCTTGGCTTAATTGGCCAAAGTACGGCAATTGGTGAAGGGCTTGGCGTTGCTACCAAAACCTTTATCGAAAGCGACGCCCCACAGCGTGTCATCATTTTACTCAGTGACGGTGCAAATACGGCGGGGGTTATCGATCCTATCGAAGCTGCAGAGCTTGCAGCGCGAAGTAATGTGACTATCTACACCATCGGTGTTGGCGCAGAGGAAATGCAACAACGTTCATTTTTCTCCACTCGAACAGTTAATCCCTCTCAGGACTTGGACGAAAAAATGCTCACTCGCATCGCCAAAATGACCGGTGGGCAATATTTCCGAGCCCGCAGTCCTCAGGAGCTTGAACAAATTTACCAACTTATCGATCAGCTTCAACCAATCAACAATGCCCAGCAAACTTGGCGTCCACGTCAAGAGCTATTCCGTTTCCCGCTGGCAATTGCATTACTGCTGTCTGTCATTATTGTTATTATGAGAAAGCGACATGGCTAGTTTTACATTTCTATATCCGCAATGGTTTGCAGCTCTGCTTCCATTAGCCTTGCTACTGCCATGGTTAACCCAACATAAGCAAAAGCAGGGGCTAATTGCTCCGCACCTCGCTGACAAGCTGGGTCTGAACCGCCTGACAAAGCAACGATCTATCCTGCCATGGCTAACGGCTTTATGGTTATTCACCGTCATCGCTCTGGCGGGACCAAGCTGGCAGAAAACCAAACTGCCAGCCTATAGCCTATCCGGCGCACGAGTATTGGTCATGGATATGTCTCGTTCTATGTACGCGACAGATGTCAAACCAAACCGCTTAGCTCAAGCTCGCTTTAAAGCGCTAGATCTACTCCCAGGATGGAAAGAAGGCAGTACGGGGTTAGTCACTTATGCCGCTGATGGCTATATCGTTAGCCCATTAACCCGCGACAGTAAAACGTTGGCGAATCTGATCCCTCACCTTTCACCTGAAATTATGCCGATCCAAGGCAGCAATGCCGCAGCGGGCATTCAACAAGCCATTGATTTATTAGAACAAGCAGGTCACGCCCAAGGAGATATCATATTAATCACCGATGGCCTCAGTGAGAAAGAATCGGCACAGAGCCAAAAATTGCTCACGAATACCCAATATCGATTATCCATACTGGCCGTCGGTACAACGCAGGGTGCTCCAATACAATTACCTGATGGCAGGCTTCTTACTAATAGCGAAGGAAAAACGGTCATTGCTAAAGTTGATCTCGATACACTGCTCCCCCTAACAAAAGAGACAGGCGGTCAACTACAACTGGCACAAACCTCCAATCGAGATGTTGATAGCCTGATAGCGGCGACAGCGAAACCATTTCACAGCACAAGTAAAGAAGAGAAAAAAGAGCTAGAAGAGCGCCTCAATAACGGTTTCTGGTTACTCATTCCCATCGTTATTATTGCCCTGTTTGGATTCCGCCGTGGGATCGTACTGGCTCTGCTTATCGCGATCACTCCTGTTGAATCAGTACATGCCGCAAGCTGGAAAGAGCCATTTCGCAATGATGACACTGTAGGCTTTGAGCTATTTGAACAAGGGCAGTTTGCTGAAGCGGCAAAACATTTCAATGCTCCCGCATGGAAAGGAGCGGCTGAATATAAAGCAGGGGAATATGACAAAGCCATTGAGACCTTGCGTCCCCTAAAGGACACCCATTCAAAATACAACCTCGCCAATGCCTACGCTCAGAACAAACAATTCGATCAGGCTGAGGCGCTGTATAAAGAATTACTCACCAGCGATCCCAATAACCCTGATATTAAACATAATCTTGATGTTATTCAGAAAATGAAAGAGCGACAAAAACAGCAAGATCAGAAACAGCAGCAATCTGGCAAGCAGTCACAGCAAGATCAGAAACAGCAGCAATCTGGTCAGCAGTCACCGCAAAATCAGAAACAACAGCAATCTGGTCAGCAGTCACCGCAAGATCAAAAACARCAGCAATCTGGTCAGCAGTCACCGCAAGATCAGAAACAGCAGCAATCTGGTCAGCAGTCACCGCAAGATCAAAAACAGCAGCAATCTRGTCAGCAGTCACCGCAAGATCAGAAACAGCAGCAATCTGGTCAGCAGTCACCGCAAGMTCAGAAACAGCAGCAATCTGGTCAGCAATCACCGCAAGATCAGAAACAGCGGAAATCTGGTCAGCAGGCCCAAACAGGCCAAGAACAGCAGCAAATGAGTACTGAAGAAAGTGGCGTTTCTGCCAGTGATCCTGTACTAAAAAAACTGGAGCAAGTACCCGATGATACTAGCGGCCTTATTCGCGCTCAGTTAATTTTGCAAGCTCGTCAAAAATCGGCCCCGACCGCCACTGAGAATTCATGGTAAACAAACAATGAAACGACTCGCTTATACTCAATCAAAACAGACGAATAAAGGTATGGTCGATAGAATGATCATACTTGCCACTAGCTTACTAATGCTATTCTCGGCGTCCAGCCAAGCCGCACAAGCGATTGCGACGGTGTCGAAAAATATTGTTGGCATCAACGAAGTGTTCCAACTTCAAGTCACTATTGATGATAACGTCAGTACTAATGCCCTCGATCTTTCTGTACTGGATAAAGATTTCAACTACGGTACGCCTCAGGTGAGTAGTAGTACCAGTATTATTAATGGTGTTGCCAGCCGGAATACTGAATGGTCCGTAGCATTAGCCAGTAAAAAAACAGGTGAACTAACCATTCCCAGCTTTCGAATAGGTGCAAGTCAAACTACACCCATTACGATCACCTCAATGAAGTCAGCTAATAATTCAACGGTGGACGCAAGCAAACCTGATATCAAAATTGACTATAATGTTGATAAAAATAAGCTTTATATCGGTGAAACTAGTCGATATACCGTCAAGATCCGTATTGGTGAACAGATGAGCCAAGCCGCCCTCCAAGCCCCGTATGGTGACGGGCTTGAAGTGAAACAGGACGGGGAAGACAACCAAATGGAAGCGGTACTCAATGGCCGTCGATATCTTATTATCACCCGCCACTACCAAATCACGGCTAATAAAGCCGGTGATCTATTACTGCATGGTGCAACGTTCTCCGGTACGATCATCAAAGGCGGGCGAGGCTTTGGTTCAACCCTCCGTATTCCATTTGAGGAGCAAGCGACAGATCTCACTATGCATGTCAAAGACAAGCCTGCAAATTATAAAGGACTCTGGCTTCCAACTGAAAGCCTACAACTCGAACAGCAATGGCAACCAACAAGTAGTGAGGTCAAGGTTGGAGAGCCATTAAACCGTACTATCACACTACGCATTAAAAATGCAGAGCAAAGCAGCTTACCAAATATCAACCTCAGCTATCCTGACTCTGTACGTGTTTATAATGAGAAACCTGTCTACGGTAATGATGACGGTTATACCACTATGACGGTCAAGCAAGTCATCATTCCACGAGAAGAAGGCAAATTAACCCTTCCCTCACTGTCTATTAATTGGTGGAACACAACAACAGGTAAGCAACAGACAAGCCATATCGACGGCAAAACATTAACTATCTTACCCGGTGAGGCAACAACGTCCTTTGTAACATCGCCACAAAATCTAGCCACAACGAATAACCGTGCCGAAGCACCCACAACCACAACAGTCGCAACTGCCGTACAAACGCAAAATAGTAACTGGTGGCCTTGGATAAGCCTCGTTTTAGGATTGTTATGGTTTAGCACCGTTATTCTGTGGCTGAACGAGCGAAAGCGACGTACTGCACTTACCGCTCATTTATCCGCTCAATCTTCAAGGGCATTCAGTGATATGCCTGAAACAGATTCTGTACTGGGGATGACAAAAGCACTTGCTGAAAATCAACCTATTTTACTGCAAACCTACTATCAACAATGGGCCAAACAAAACCCAGATCATCCACTTAGAGAAAAGCTCGATACCGCTATCTCTGAGCAGATGAAACGTCGGTATGCTAAAGAGCCAGAAACGGCTAATGAGTCAGTTAAACATCAATTAAGTAGCCTACTTCTTGAGCTCAAGAACAGTCATTACAAGGCAAAAAATATGAACCAAAGTGCACTAAAAACACTCATTCCATAAGTGATTTTAATCAAACAAATCAAAAATAAGCCCACTTTTTGTGGGCTTTTTAACAAGATTAAATTCCACTTACCTCTATATTTAACAACTTTTTCTGCTAAAGTCGTTTTGTAACAACTAGTTCTATAATCAGCTTGTTTTCATGTTGCTCATCGGTTAATTAAAAGTTTATTTAATCAATACTGGAAATATGCCAAAAATCCTGTTACAAAATGTGATTAAAGCAATATTAAATGCTTACACCCAAGCGACCTCAAGATGCTAGTTTCAGCGAGCATGTATTGGCTTCTAATCAATATGTAGATTTATCAACATAGTCACTCTACGTTAATAATCTACAACGCAAAGTAGCAGCCAGGACAACGACCCTTTGGGAGCGGAATCCACTCACTCTGAATCCTGCATAGTGAGGTAACTTAGGTATATAAGAAAACTATAAAATATGCAGGACATAACATGAATCAATCACAACCATTTTTAGCCCGAGTTGCAAATGGCAGCCTCGTGATACAGATACTCATCGGTATCATTGCAGGTGTCATCCTTGCACTAGTTTCACCCGCCTCTGCGATCAAAGTTGGTTTCCTAGGTGGACTTTTTGTCAGCGCGCTTAAAGCCGTTGCTCCTATCCTAGTCTTCATACTGGTGGCCTCTTCTATCGCAAATCAGAAGAAAGGCACACACACCAACATGAAGCCTATCATCATGCTGTACCTTTTTGGCACACTGATGGCGTCACTGACAGCTGTTACCATGAGTTTCATTTTTCCAACCACTTTAACTCTGGTTACCGGTGCTGCGCATGCGACCCCGCCTGAAGGCATTGCAGAAGTCATAAGCACCTTGTTATTCCAAATCGTTGATAACCCAATAAATGCACTCAAAAACGGTAACTTTATTGGCATCTTGGCATGGGCGATTGCACTCGGTTTTGCCCTTCACCAAGCCAGTGATGCAACCAAGCAAGTATTCCATGATGTATCGAACGGTATCACTTTAATTGTGCGCTTTGTTATTCGCCTTGCGCCAATTGGTATATTTGGTCTCGTGTCTAACACCTTCGCAGAGACTGGTTTTGATGCCTTATTAGGTTATGGCCATCTGCTAGCGGTACTACTTGGATCGATGGCGATCATTGCCTTTGTGATTAACCCAATCATTGTGCTTGCATTAACCAAAGACAATCCATACCCACTTGTGTTGCGCTGCGTACGTGAAAGCGGCATTACCGCATTCTTTACTCGAAGCTCTGCGGCTAACATCCCAGTAAACATGCAATTATGTAAAGATCTTGATCTGCATGAAGATACATACTCTGTTTCTATCCCACTGGGTGCAACTATCAATATGGCAGGTGCAGCAATCACGATTACTGTGCTAACTCTAGCAGCTGTTCATACCATGGGCATTGAGGTTGATCTCGCTACAGCAGTACTATTAAGTGTGGTTGCAGCGGTGTCTGCATGCGGCGCATCGGGTGTTGCTGGTGGTTCACTACTCTTGATCCCACTTGCATGTAGCTTATTTGGTATCCCTAATGAAATTGCGATGCAAATCGTTGCCGTTGGTTTCATCATTGGTGTCATTCAGGATTCAGCAGAAACTGCACTAAACAGCTCAACTGATGTTCTCTTTACCGCTGCTGCGTGTCGAGCTGCCGAGGCAAAGATAGAAGCGGCTGATATAGAAAATATAAAAGCCGCTTAATCTCTGAACGTTAACTTTTAATAAAAAAAATCCAGCATTGAAGAATGCTGGATTTTTTATTTGTACTTAAATACTTAATTCGTCACTTGAAAACTCGGAACAAACACCTCTACACGACGGTTTTGAGCGCGTCCCTGTTCTGTGTCATTAGGAGCAACAGGATCAAGCTCACCCTTACCTTGCGCGATAATACGGCTATTATCGATACCAAAGTACTTACCCACATAACCAGCAACCACTGCTGCACGCTCTTCAGAGAGTTTTTGGTTATATTCTACAGAACCACGGCTATCCGTATGGCCGACAACATATAATTTTGTATCCGGATAATCCACAAGCTGCTGAGCAACTGGCTGCAATAATTCTATATCTCGTTGAGTTAACTGATCGCTATCAAACGCAAAAGGTAACACAGCCCCAACAGCTTCAATGGTAATAATCTCCGGTGCTGGTACTGGCTCAGGCATTGGTTCTGGCTCAACAACCGCTACGGGTATCGGAGCTGGTGCTCCCCAATGATAAACTAAGCTCAAACCATAAAAATGAATGTCACTTTCACCCGGGCGGCTAGTTTCACCAACCTGATTATAATACTGATATTCAGCTCGAGCCGAGAGATCATTATTAAAGAAATATTCAGCACCTACACCAGCGGTTGCTGCTAGCCCACTTTTATCGACGTTAACGACACCGTTATCACCATCAAATACGAAGCCACCCGCTTTAGCATAAAGATCAAATGACTTTGATACTTCATAGGTGAACTTACCCACTAGATCGATACCTTGTACTTCGTATCCATCATTTAAATAATCGGCTTGTCCTAGGTACGTATACCCACCTTCTAAGCCAAACCAAGAGTTAACGTTATAACCGATAAAAAGACCACCACCCCAGTCATCTTTATCAATATCTTTTCCTTTCAACTCCCCGTCAAAATTATCAAAACTCGTCCCCCCTACTCGCGCCCCGGCATACCATGGGTTATCCGTCGCTGCTTGTACGGTTCCCGATATTAATAGAACCAGCGGAATTATTTTAAATATTTTAGTCACGATAGCTGTCTCCACGTTGTATTTACCACCTGCTTATTTACACAAACCACAACAACCAGTGCTGCAAAATAACAAATAGAACACCAATTACTATAAAGTGCAATCATTCACACAAAATAGTGACATAAAACACAAAATTACACAACATTATCGATATTGGTTAACAAATTTAGTCTTGAGCGTACGAATTATCGGCAAGTCAGTATAAAAAAGCCTGCTTGATCAGCAGGCTTCAACTCAACTATATTATGGAAGCACATTACATATTTTATTCCGCCATTGCTTCAGCAGTGGCATCCTCAACGGCCATAAATAAATAATCTACATGTCCGCGAGTCGACACCATCGGGTTAAGCGTCACATTCTGGTACATGAAAGGGGCTTGTTGAGTAATAGGCCTGACGTTACGGCATTTAAATAAATAGGGCCGTTGGCGCCAAATCAAAAAACTACGGCATTCTAATTCAAACACAGGTTTCGATTTTGCGATAAACCACTCTCTGGATATTTCTGGAAATATCTCGAATAGATTCTTTCCTATCACCTCATGTGCTTGCTTACCGCTATGGTGGGTCATAAACCCATTCCAGACGTGGACAGTAAAATCACGATCTAATACAACCAAACCGATATCGACATGCTGAACCATGTCGACCATCCAGTGGAATTGCTCAAACTCAGCAGGGAGTGACGACATGAATTAATCCTCATCCATCAAATAAGACAACTTGTTATCAAGTAAAGGCAATGATTCATCAACAAACATAAGTAGCAGCTCGCACTTAATCCCTGTCCCTTCAATCCCATAACTCACTTCAAACGTCATCGTTCGGCGCCAATTGCCTTCTGTTTTTTCAATCATATTATCGATTGAAGCATGTTGCCCAAGCACCATTGGATGACTTTGATAGAACTTTACTTCAGCCTGCTGCCCTAACCCTTTCAAGAAAGACCCCACAAGAATATTACTGACATCCATCAACAATTCGAGCTCAGTATCTACCCCTTCTGTGACTGGATAATTCATCATCGTCATTAAATCAGAGACACTGGAATCACTCAAGAGCACCAAGGCCTCCCCAGCAATACCCTCACCACTAAACCCCTGACAAACTCCTGACATACTACTATTACTTGCCAGATGTCGCATCGTCATATGCAACTCACTGACCTCGAAAACATTCACATTTGGTAGAGGTAAGTGAACAAATACATTGAAATGACGCGCCAATGAATCAGCGGCTCGGCCAATTGCGACGTTAGCGACTTCTAAATAAATATCACGACGCCGAAGCGCTGGTGTCACAACACGCTGAATCACACTCTCTAAATTTAATGAATCAACAGGCTTAAGAAGCGACTTCAGCAACGATCTTAGCTGCTCTTTGTCTATTGGTTTTTTTAAAAACTCAATCGCACCCAGCGCCTTTACCCTAGCCTGCGCTTGGGGCTGAATATCCCCAGAAACAACAATTATTCTGATATCAATATTTTTCTGACGAATCGCTTCAAGCGTTTGATAACCATCCATCACGGGCATTGTCAAATCAAGAAACATTAAATCAAAGTGTGACTGTTCCAGCTCACGCATTGCCTCTAGGCCATTAACCGCAAACGTCACATCAGCATGAATGGACGTTGGCAGGGAGCGAGCCATCTGCTTTCTTGCTAAAGCAGAGTCGTCACAAATAAGAATTGATGTTGACATTTTTTCCCTAATCAATTTAAACATCCTCACTATCGAGGATTAACCACAGGGGTATATTAACAGTACAGCTAGGTATAAGATCAATACCCCTAATTTTTTTCGGTTTTCATTGCCGTTACTGCACAGTAAAATCATCTCACTTTTACACATCGCTTTATTTACGACTCACACATTATGAATGATCATGACTTACTTATAAATCGTCAGCAGAAAGCACTATCTGTGGGTATTATTGGGGGGGGGATTGCAGGCTCAACCATTGCACTGCAGTTGGCTGAACTAGGCATTCAAGTCGAACTCTTTGAAGAAGGCCGTAGTCTAGTTAATGGTCCCCCAATTTGCCATCTCCATGCAGGTGGTAACCTCTATCGGGAAATTGACGACGAGCAGTGTGTTACGTTACTCACACAATCCATTGAGACACTCAAAATTTACCCACATAGCGCCAACATACGTCCAACGGTTATTGCAGTACCTCTCCATGACAAGAGTGACCCATCAGCGTTATTACCAAGATTGATTCTGCTGCAACAAGCCTATCAACAATTGGTAGATGATGACTCAAGCAATCAGGTACTAGGAAAGCCTGCACATTATTTTAAATGTTATGACCGCGATACTCTTGATGCTCTTGCGCGCAAAGAACCTCCAACTATACCTGTACAATTAGATGATTGGATGATTCCTGTTGCAAAAAATCTTGATCTCGACGAGCTCAAATACCCGCTAGTCCTAGTACAAGAATATGGTTTAAGTGTGTTTCGCTTAGCGGCAACAGCGAATCTTGCCCTCTCTCACTTACCTAATTGCAACCTTCATACATCCAGCAAAGTCACGCAAATTCATCAAATTGAAAATGCGCGTTGGTCAATTACATACCATGCTGCTGAGACTAACGACACCGTGCAATCGAAGAAGCAGATAGTTGTTGATTACCTTGTCAACGCCTGCGGTTTTCAGACTGGTGCTATTGATGATATGGCTAAATTAAAACGCCAACGCCTTGTTGAGTTCAAAGCCGCTTATGTCACTCAATGGCAAGATAGCCAAGGGGTCTGGCCTGAGATCATATTTCATGGAGAAAGAGGGACACCAAACGGTATGGCGCAGTTAACGCCTTACCCTGACGGATTTTTCCAACTGCACGGAATGACTGAAGAGATCACACTATTTAAAGAGGGGCTGGTTGCCAGTACAGAAGAAAGTGCTCAACCCGTATTAAACGAAACATTCACTCAAAAAATTAAGCATGGCTGGCAAATTGACGAGGTTAATTGTCGCTCACAACGCGCAATATCACATATGTCACGTTTTGTACCTCGGTATAAAACAGCCACTGTTGGTGGACAACCGCTATTTGGCGCTCAGCAGATCCCTGGAGAAGATGCATCACTGCGCGCGGCCGATATATCCTTTGACGGGCATCGCTACGCACGAACAGAAATCGTTAAGGCCTCATCCGCCTTATCCGCTGCACATAGCATTATCGCTCAACTGTATTGTGATGGTTTGCTTCATCACCACACTGAGTATAGTCAAGCAAGACCATCGATTACCGCATCACTAACACGGCAAGATATCGAAACCAAAGCCATTGAACTGGCGATTGAACGCAATTACCCGCCCGCTCTTGCAAAAACACTGTCCTATCCATTAGTGGAGAGTGCTTAACCCATCACAAAAAATAGAGCTAACGATAAAAGACTGCGAGCCAGATAGTTTCAATGTCTGGCTCAGTCCATGACACTCGATGCCGTTGGTGGGCGGGAATATTAATATAATCGCCTTCATTGAGCTCTATCTCTCGCATTCCGTTCTCAAACAGTATTCGCCCCTTCCCTTTAACGACCATAACCCATTCATGTTCATCTTGATCATACCACTCACCATCTGCGGTCACGTGCCCGCGAGAGACAATACGCTCAATACGCGTATGCTCACTTATCACAAGATTGTTCAATAATTCTTGCGGTAAATGAGTAGGCACTGAGGTAAATATATTATTCATATGGGTGCGACTTCGGCCTATTATTCTGGTCGGGGGATTTCAATATCAATCTTTTGATTAAGCTCTTCAAGCTCTTGTTCTAACGCAACTAATTGAGCCATTTCTTCATCAACCCTGCTCAATTTTGCTTCATACTTATCACAATCCGCCTGTGATACCCAGTTCCAACTGGTTCCTGATTTAAATTCGTCGCATGCCTGCTTGAATTCATTAGCAACTTGGGTGGCCTTTTTTACACTTACCTTGGCTTCAATAACTTGTTTCTGTAAAAGTAACTGCTGCTGATACAGGGCCTTCGAATTATCCAGCACTACTTTCTGCTTCTCTGCGGTACTGGTTAATTTCACCACTTGAGTATCGAGCTTTTTGGTCGTAACCGCCATGGTCTGTTGTTGCTTCTGCAACGATGCCAGTTGATCACGACATGCTTGCTTCTGAGCATCAAGATCGAGCCGAGCTTGAGCCAGCTCCGCATCTACTTTCTCAATCGCTAAGGTTTTTGCTGTTTCAAGTTGCTGTAATTGAGCCTGCATATCTGCATACTGCGCGGTTAATTGTCCATTTTGCTGCGCCAGTTCATTATAGTCTTCCTGACTGGGTCCTGAGCTGCTGTACCAAGCCCCACCCACCAGCACACCACCAAGCATAATCCCTGCGACTAACGATACTTTCCAGGATCTCATACGATTCATGTCCACTTGATACCGATTTAACCATTATTGATGACTGAACATACTCTACTCAGTTCAACGTCAATATATGTCATATTTATAACAAACTTACTGATAAAACAATACAGTAAGATTAATGTAGACTGTGACCCAAGCCACGTCATCGTTCAGATAAGTTCAAAGCCAAATCACCGGGTTTGATCCACCCTATTTTTCGCATCAATTCAGAAAAGAACAAAGCCAGTAGCGCCGGTAATACAAAATGCATCAGAATAATAGTGAGATATATTTCACCATTCTGCCAGCCAGCCGCTTCTAATGCGCTAACAGTCTGAATTTGACCAACCAATCCAGAGGTTCCCATTCCAGCTCCAAGAGGGGTGTTCTCTAATGCAAAAATCATCGTTGCGATGGGTCCTAAAATGGCAGACGCCAAAATGGTTGGTAACCAAACTTTATGATTTTTAATAATATTCGGCATTTGCAACATCGAGGTACCCAGCCCTTGTGCCGCAAGTCCAGCCCAGCGATTTTCTCGGAAACTCATTACCGCAAAACCAACCATTTGTGCGCAACATCCAACCGTAGCCGCCCCTGCGGCTAATCCATTAAGGCTTAGCATTATTGCAATTGCCGCACTACTGATAGGTAAAGTCAGTGCCATACCCATCAATACAGAGACAATCATACCCATTAATAATGGTTGTAACTGAGTGGCATACATAATTACGCCCCCCAACGATGTCATCATGGTGCCAATATAAGGACCAATGAAGGTGCCCACCGCCACGCCACTGATAATCGTCACGGCTGGCGTAACAAGAATATCAACCTTCGTTTCATTAGCGACTATCTTGCCGCACTCTGTCGCGCACACCGCTGCAACAAAAGCACCGACCGGCCCTCCAAGCACCGCCCCCGCAGCACCAACAGTTGTTACAGAAAACATCACTAATGGTGGTGCCTTAAGCGCATAGGCTACCGCTACAGCAATAGCAGGGCCCGTCATTTCTTGGGCTAACGGCCACAAAGTGTCAGTAAAAAGAGGGACCCCTAATTTACTCCCCAACGTATTGAGGATCGAGCCAATAAGCAATGAGGAGAACAACCCAAGCGCCATAAAGCTCATAGCATGAATGAAATACGTCCGAGCAGAAAAAGAGATATTCTTACGCGTTAGAAACGCCTTAAATCGTAAATGCTTAGGTAATGATTGGGGTTGTTGCATAATTCTGTAAGCTACTGCTATTTTGTAAACCAATTTGACGGATTCTATCTCACTAACACACTATTTTTCAAAGAATGTTTTACCCCGCATTCGCTGATAAAAATCAGCTTTTGATCTCATTCAAGCGTTTAAACAATCAATCCGTTTCACTCACTTTTCGATCAGAGCCCCATAACATCACCGACAAAAACTATTAACTTTTTACTTGGTACCATATCACCACTTAGGTTTACGCTATCGTTCACCACAATAAGGTTGCCCCATGATAAGCTCTCCTCTTATCGTCACTCGGTTATCACAATTAGCTGCAACTATCGCATTAGCCATCAGCCCATTTTATCTCAACGCCGAGGGCTCCGAGCTCTCATTCTCCGTCATGCGGGCCACAGATGCCCCCAAAGCAAACCTCTTTCAGAACAACTTCAATGATCATGCTATAAACACGTATCTGGCCAGTGAAAAACTCGATGGCATTCGCGCTATCTGGACAGGTAAACAGCTCGTTACCCGCAAAGGCAATCTAATCCATGCCCCAACATGGTTTACCGCAGCACTGCCTGATGATATGAGCGTTGAAGGTGAGCTCTGGCTAGGTCGTAAGCAATTCCAATCACTATCCAGCATTGTGCTTGATACCCAGCCAAATGATGACCAATGGAAAAACGTCAAATTCATGCTGTTTGATAGCCCTTCAACGACAGGAGGATTTCAAGACAGGTTAAACATACTGAACCAGCTAGTAAGCACAAACAGCGCCGATTTTATTCAAGTGATCCCACAACAAACTTTGCTAAATAGCATCGATATTGATCAATTTTTCACTCAGGTTGAACAGCTAGGTGGCGAAGGCATCATGCTTCATCATCAAGATAACCCTTACCAAGCCGGTCAAAGTACAGGGATACTAAAGGTAAAATCCCATCAGGATAGCGAAGCAATAGTGGTAGGCTACGAGCCTGGTTCTGGGAAATATGTTGGCATGATGGGCTCTGTTTGGGTATTAACTGCTGATAACATCAGATTCAAAATTGGCTCTGGGTTTCGTGATGTCGATAGAAAAAAACCACCTGAAATAGGCAGTATCATCCAATTTCGTTATAACGGCTATACAGACCGAGGGATCCCTCGATTTGCCCGTTATGTACGGGTACGTCACCACCCCGACAGCTAACAGGCTGTTTTCTGCAAGCTATTATTCATTTTAGGTTCACATCTGAACAGTTATAATTGTCGACAAGCTACCTCAAGATACTCGCTTCAGCGAGCCTGTCTTGGCGGCTAATCAAGGCAAAGATTTGTAGTCATCGTTGTTCTACATACAAATCCGCAGCGCCGAGCAGAAGCCAACGCTTTATTAATACAATCAAAAAGTTGAGGGATACGTCAGCACTCCACGCAGGTGGAAAACAAGCTTGAATGGGATACTATTTCCGCACATATTTCATTAAATTGAGCTTGCTGATCCCATCCTGAATCCTGCATTTTGAGGTAACTGGGGTATATTACTATGAATATAAAGAGCAAATTACTCGCTATTCTTTTATTGTTCTTCTGTATTTTGCCAAGGAGTTACGCCACGGTTGCGTTGGAAATAGAAGAAGATCATGATGAGGTTATGTTGGCAGTCCAACAGGGGCTTATTCAACCTTATTCCGCTCTGCAGGCCATCGTCAATAAACAATTACGCGGCCGTATTATTCAAGTCGAGCTGGAAGAAGATGATGACGTTTGGGTCTATGAGTTAAAACTCATTGATCCCAATAACAACATCGTCAAAGTGGAATATGAAGCCAAAAACCTCTCAATCATTGAAATAAAAGGCCGTGGATTGGAACATATTATCAAGGTGTCAGAATGAAAGTACTTGTCGTCGAAGACGAAATCACACTGGGTGAACAAGTCGTTGCCGGATTAGAGAGCAATGGCTGGGTTGCCGAACTCTCCTGCGATGGTATCGATGCGCTCTACAGAGGAACGTCCGAGCCGTGGGACGCCATTATTCTTGATCTTGGCTTACCTAAACTTGATGGACTGACCGTACTTAAAAGCATCCGTGAAGAGAATGTCTCATGCCCAGTCATTATCCTGAGCGCCAGAAATGAACTCACACAGCGTGTCGAAGGGCTCAACGCCGGTGCCGATGACTATTTGACGAAGCCTTTCCAAATGGTTGAATTAATAGCCCGACTACGCGCCCAAGTGCGCCGTTCAACAGGAAATGCCTCACCCGTTATCCAAGTCAATGGGCTCAGCCTTGACACCCGGACATCAAAGGTCACTTACAACGGTGAAAATATTGATCTCACAGCATTAGAGTTCAAAGTACTGTCATACATGATACACAACGCCGACAAAGTCATTTCGAGAACTGAATTGGTCGAACATATCTATAAACAAGATTTTGACCGAGACTCCAATACTATCGAAGTATTTATTGGCCGAATACGTCGCAAAATTGGCAGTGATGTCATTAAAACCGTACGGGGACTAGGATACCGTATCAATGGCAATTAAAGTACCAGAACGTCAGTTGCCCAGCCTTCGCAGCCGCTTGCTTCTTGCCGCGGCTGTTTGGTTATTGGGCATTACCATTTCTGCCGGATACATCGTGCCCTCATTCATCAAGCATTATCTGGTCGATCAAGAGAATCAGCAGCTTTTTCTCTATCTTGATGAGTTGACGGCCCAAACGGAAGTCGATCATAGTGGCACCTTGTTGCCCCCAAAATCTCTTGCAAATCCACGCTTTCAGCAGCCATATAGCGGACTGTACTGGACCATGAGTCTCAATGGGACCGAACTTCGTTCTCGTTCATTGTGGGATACCCAAATTACGGGTAACAGCCAAACAGGCTTTATCGGTCCCAACCATCAATCTCTACTGGTTGTACATCGTCAATTTCGGCTTCCCGAAACCGATCACCCCGTTGAGCTGACCATTGCTGCGAATCAAGATGTCTTACTCGATACACTTCAGCAACTCACACATAGGCTGTGGTTTATCCTTGCAGTGATGGCCGTTGGTGTGCTCATGCTAATATGGCTGCAAGTCAGCTGGTCTTTATTGCCACTTAAGCGCTTACAAATTGATCTTAAGCAAGTGCGTGAAGGTAATGATTCTGAACTGACTGGTGCCTACCCAGCTGAAATTCGCCCTGTTGTTGACGATCTCAACGCTTTGCTATTTCATTATCAAGAACTGTTAGAGCGAGCCCGTAACCACGCTGGTAATCTCTCTCATGCCCTGAAGACCCCTATCGCCGTATTGTATAACGAAGTAGATAACCTACAGCCAGAAGAACAAGCACGATTAACGCCATCGTTACAGCAACTGCAACAGCAGATTAACTATCATCTAGGGCGTGCTCGCATGGCTGGTGCCGTCAACATCCTTTCTACTCGCACAGCAGCATCAACACGTGTTGATGCCATTTCAATGGCAATGGATAAGGTCTATGCCTATCGACATGTCATACTGGTTAATGAGTTGGCGAGCGACCTGATGATTGCAGTAGAAAAAAGTGACCTCGATGAGCTTATTGGAAACTTGATTGAAAATGGCTACAAATGGGCTCATAGCCTTATTCGTGTTCATCATAGCGAATGCGACACTAAATTTATTCGGATCATCATTGAAGATGATGGGCCAGGCATTGAAGACGATGCCTATCAAAATGTACTAAAGCGCGGCGTCCGGCTTGATGAGACAACACCGGGCACAGGTCTTGGCTTAAATATTGTCAATGAGCTGGCTCATAGCTATCGTGGTGAGCTATTTCTCAGCCGGAGTGTGCTCGGAGGCTTAAAAGCTGAGCTAATACTGCCAAAACCACGAAATTAGCCGTTAATCACACTCCTAACTTGGCCAGTAAACCAAGTTTATAATTCTAAGGACGATACCAATGACTATGCAACTTATCCCAATACGATACCATTTATACTCAGCGCCTATCATACTGATCCGGGAGTAAAACATTTTCACAATTCCTGACCAATCACTGGTGCGTCGTCCATACTGAGCCATGCTAATGAGGAGCATACACAGTCCTGCGATCAAAAGCAGATGTTCAGAAAGGCTCATTGTTACTTGTACCATGACAGATTCCTTTTTTCGTCAACTACAATAAGACAACTAGCTAAAAATTACGCGTTAAAGAGGTGACCTGCAATTAGACTATGGTAGGAATGATACTGATCTATCACGCCACCGCATCGTTACACGGTAACTTGTGTATTTATCGTAACTACACAATAATTCGATGAAAATAACCCCAATCATCAAACTTTATATGCTTATACACTGTGTTTAGTGTAGAATCCGGCCCCCGGAATTATTAACGAAGGTATCGAGGCGACATGCAATTACTCGAATCAAAACTACATAAAATTGACCGTCACAATTACCGCAGCTATTCCAGCTTGCGCGGTGAATACCACTTCGTTGACTTCGATTTCTTCATTGATATCACTCAGGCAGATCCTTTTGCACCTGCGTCACGAGTTCGTGCCCGCCGTAAGTGGTCATTAACTGATCTTGAGTGGCTAAAAGAAAAATCCCCCGTTTATCAGCGTGCAGCCCGAGACTTCATTGCTCGCCACTTTGCCGATCTCGCTCAGCAGATCAATGACATTCAAATTGATCGCCCAGGCCAAACGGTGCTGGACCGCACTGCCGTCGTATTCGATGACGATGCACTAGAGCTTCGTTTTCGCGTTAACCTGCCTTCTGACGGCCGTACTATCATCGCGAAGAAAACAGCAAACCTACTCACCTTCACTATGCCTAAAATCATTCGTCGCGCCACGATTGCCCGTGAGCTGCCAATGGATGAGCTAAAGCGCCATTGTGAGACAATTGAAGATCAGGTTGCCCTGCGCCAACAGCTTGCAGAAAACAATTTGATGGCCTTCATTGCTGATGACAGTATCCTGCCACGTCATGCGGGTAACAGCGATTTGCCAATGGCAGATGCCGTTCCATTCGTCAGCCCTGAAAAACTGGCCGTTGAGTTGACTGCACCACACCGAGGTAAAGTACGAGGTATGGGGATACCGAAAGGGATCACCATGATTGTCGGAGGTGGCTTCCACGGTAAATCAACATTGCTCAATGCCATTGAGAGCTCTGTCTATGACCACATTCCTGGCGATGGCCGTGAGTACATCGTAACTGATGAAACCGCGTCAAAAATCCGAGCTGAAGATGGCCGCTGTGTCCACAATGTGGATTTAACACCATACATTAGTAACTTACCGATGGGTAAAGACACCAGCATGTTTGCCACTCAGAATGCCTCTGGTTCAACATCGCAGGCGTCATGGTTGCAAGAATCCATCGAAGCAGGCTCGAATGCTCTACTAATCGATGAAGATACATCGGCATCTAATTTTATGATCCGTGACGAACGTATGCAGGCATTGATCACTAAAAGTGATGAGCCTATCACACCACTGGTTGACCGTATCTCACTGCTACGTGATCAATTAGATATTTCTGTTCTGCTCGTGATGGGCGGCTCAGGAGATTATTTGGATGTCGCTAACACCGTTATCCAAATGCATAACTACCAAGCCGTTGATGTGACCGAAAAAGCGAAGGCTGTAGTGGCTTCACACCCTACCCGCCGCCAGCTTGAAGGCTCAGCTGAAATTACCCGTCCACGCACCCGTAAACTCAACCGCAGTGGTCTGAAAGATCAATTGGAAGATGGTAAATTCCGCATTCAGGTTAAAGACAAAACATCCATGCGTTTTGGTCGTGAGTTAGTTGATCTGCAAGCATTAGAGCAAGTTGCCGATTCAAGCCAGCTACATGCCATTGGTTGGTTATGGTTCCAGATGGCTCAAGGCAAAGGCTGGGAAAAAGCCCCAAGTAAAGCCTTCGGCCAAATGCTGGCTAACGATGACTGGTTCCGTTCAATGCCAAACTATGGTGATATTGCCAAGCCTCGCGTTATCGAAGTGATGGCAGTACTGAACCGCATGCGTAAAGCAGACTTCCAGTAAGCATTTATAATTTTTTCAGACACTAGACTGTCTGAAAAAGATAAAAAAAGCCCGCAATTCTCATTGCGGGCTTTTCAATATACAGAATTTTACTTATCGTAAAATCAACTAATAAACTGTTATTTTACAAACCATTACACTTTAGCCTTAAAACGGTAGAACACCGTTGCAAGAGGCGGCAAATCAAGTGTTACCGATTGTGCTAAACCACAAGCAGGCTGCATTTCTGTTACTAAGGCTGACTTAATTGATGCCTGACTCCCCCAATACATCTCATCATCAGTATTGAGTAGCAGCTCATAAGTGCCTTCTACTGGTACACCAAGCACATAGCCTTCACGAGGAACCGGCGTAAAATTAGTCACCACCAGCACTTTATCGCCGTTTAACGCAAAACGCTCATGCGCTAGCACACAGTTATCAGCGTCATCCTGCATTCGCCATTCAAAGCCAGCAGGATCACAATCTAACTCAAATAATGCAGGGTCTGAGGTATACAGGTGATTGAGATCTTTCACCAATGCCTGCATGCCGCTATGACGAGGATACTGCAGCCAATGCCATTCAAGTTGACCTTCATGCGCCCATTCAGCACTTTGCGCAATTTCAGCCCCCATAAAGTTCAGCTTCTTACCAGGCTGGCCATACATGTAGCCCATGTAAGCACGTAAATTGGCCGTTTTTTGCCACTCATCGCCTGGCATTTTATTCAGTAGTGACCCTTTCCCGTACACCACTTCATCATGGGACAAAGACAATACATAATTTTCACTGAATGCATATACCATAGGGAAAGTAATGGTATTGTGGTGGTACTTGCGATAGATCGACTCTTCCTTAATGTAAGACAGGCTGTCGTGCATCCAACCCATATTCCACTTAAATCCAAAGCCTAAACCGCCCATATTCGTCGGTTTCGTCACACCAGGAAAGGCCGTTGATTCTTCAGCAATCGTCATCGCATTAGGGTAATGCAGATAAACTTCCTCATTCACCCACCGCAGAAGGCTGACAGCATCGAAGTTTACGTTGCCACCTTCGTGATTAGGGATCCATTGATCATGCTCTCTTGAATAATCGAGATAAAGCATGGAAGCAACAGCGTCTACCCGAAGCCCATCAATATGGTAATGTTCGAACCAGAACAACGCATTAGAGACTAAGAAACGGCGAACATGATCACGGGCATAATCATAAATATAACTCTGCCAATCTTGGTGCCAGCCGCGACGAGGATCTGGATCATTGAATAATGCTGTCCCGTCAAAATTAGCCAGACCGTGATCGTCAGATGGAAAATGGGCAGGTACCCAGTCAAGCACAACACCAATGTTTGCTTGATGGCACTGATCAACGAAATATTTAAAATCATCTGGCGAGCCATAGCGGCTAGACGGTGCAAACAAGCCAATTGGCTGGTAACCCCAGGAGCCATAGAATGGGTGTTCTGATACAGGCATTAACTCAACATGGGTATATCCCATTTCAGTCAAATACGGGATCAATTCAACCGCTAACTCTCTGTAGGTTAGTAACTCACCCTGCTCATTAGTCCGCCACGAACCAGCATGCAATTCATAAAATGACAGTGCTTGTTGATGCTTCGCTGTTACAGCTCTGGCTTGCCACTCTCGATCTTGCCACTGATATTTCGACTGGTCATAAACCTTCGAAGAAAAAGAGGGATACTGCTCACTATAATAACCCCAAGGATCGGCCTTATGCGGCAAACCATTCCCAGCACTATCTTTCAGCTCAAATTTGTATAACGTGTCTTCTGCGAGATCTGGTACAAAAAGCCCCCACAAACCATTATCGAGACGCTGCATCGGATGTCGACGGCCATCCCACGCATTAAAGTCCCCGACGATACTTGCAGCGGAAGCATTGGGAGCAAAAACAAGGAAACGTACACCGGAAACAGGCTGATTACCTCGGTTCAAGGTGATCAGCTGTGCACCCATTTCTCGATGCATTTGAGATGGGGTCTCCAATGCATCGTAAGATGATACGAGATTATGAAATTGATACGGGTCGATAATGATTTGTTCGCCGTTAGGCCAACCAACAACGAGTTGATAAAGTGCAGTGGTAAAATCGATATTGCTCTCTAATATAAAGCCACTTTCAGCTTCACGAGTTAGAGAAAAACGTTCACCATTTTCAATAAGCACATCGACAGTATCAGCACCTGGCATATACACACGCAGTGCAACACCATCAGACTGATACTGAGGTCCTAGAAATGAAAATGGATCTGAATATGCAGCCCTTTCGAGCTGCATGTATTCCTTATCACTGCGGGTCACTAATAATGTGTCCAACGCATTACTCCTGATTACGATTTTTGTGATGCTTCTTCTCGCGTTTCAGTTAAACGGCGAGTCAAATCAACAATGTTCTCGCGTGTAAATATATCATCAAGCGTGGTCGATAATTTACGACGCCAGTTTGGGTATTCATCCACAGTACCTGGAATGTTCACAGGCTGATCCATTTCAAGCCAATCTTCAAGCTGTAAACTCAGCAGTGCACTTGCCCCAGCAGCAAGGTGTAATTGCATCGCTTCACTCAGGTACCTGTCCATAGGCACATATGCAGCATTATGCCCAACACCTTCAGGAAGATAACCATGCCAGGCTAAACTATCAAGAATTTTCTGTTTGCTTTCTGCACGACTTTCAAACAAACCTTGCAACTGCTTCTCATCTGGATACAAGCCAAGCTCTGCCCCCATCTTCAAATCATCACAATGCCAGAATCCACGTAATGTTGGCATGTCATGGGTACACAGCGCCGCCATCGATTGGTCAGCATAATGTGTCGGTGAATAGAAACCACCGTCTTCCGCGGTCTCGAAGAAGAATACCTTATACGAATGGATGCCTGCTGTCGCTAACTTATCTACAATCTCGTCAGGCACGGTACCCAGATCTTCACCAATCACAGTACACTGATGACGATGGCTTTCTAAGGCCAAAATAGACATCATGTCTTCAACAGGATAATACATGTACGCGCCGTTTTGGGCTGAATCCCCTTTCGGAATCCACCACAAGCGTAGCAAACCTAAAACGTGGTCAATACGCAAAGCACCGCAGTTGCGCATATTGGCACGCAATAACTGAATATACGGTTCATAAGCACGTTCTTTCAATACTTCAGGGTTCAATGGTGGAAGGCCCCAGTTTTGACCAAGAGGACCTAGGATATCAGGTGGCGCCCCGACACTAACATCTTGACATAATGCACCGTGGTCAGCCCAACTTTCAGAACCTGAATCACACACACCAACAGCAAGGTCACGGTATAGTCCCATCACCATGCCCTTCTCTTCAGCCAGCTCATTCACTTCAGCAAGCTGACTATCCGCTAACCACTGCAGGTACATATAAAGTTGTACTTGCTTTTCATTATTCTTAATGAAAGTTTGGACAGCTGTATTATCAAAATGACGATATTTTTCAGGGAAAACAGGCCAACCCCAAATTGAATCATCTTCCGCTTTTAGTTTTGCATGCAGGGCATCAAATGCTGCTTGATGAAGCAGGCTTTCGCCACCCTCTTCTACAAATGCCAAAAATTGTTGTCCACGCGCCGTTTTTTTCTCTAAATGGCGTGCACAAAATGTCTCAAACAATAATGGCAGTATGGCCATTTTCAAGCATGACACTTCGCTATAGTTGACCCAATTTGCATCACGAGCGTCATTCAAACGCTGTTGAAATTCAGGACTACCAACTAACTGCTGAGCCTCATCACATTGTGCAAACTCACACACAGAGCTTACATCAATATACATCAGGTTTAACCAGCGACGAGAAGAAGGGCTATATGGGCTTGCTCCTTCAGGGTTCGCAGGGAATAGTGCATGAATAGGGTTCAAACCAACAAAATCACCACCGCGAGCAGCCACATCAGCAACGAGCTGTTTCAGATCGCCGAAATCACCAATACCCCAGTTATGGTTGGTGCGAATTGAATACAGCTGGACGCTGGTACCCCATAGTTTCTTATCAGCAAGCAAGCTTTCCTGCTTGTAGCAAGATTGTGGAGTGACGATCAAAGTCATTTCAAATGGAGATTTACGACGTTTACGGTAAATGCCAAGTTTGTGATAGCCCAGAGCCAGATCGTTTGGCAAGGCGAAAACTAAATTCCCCCCCTGTTCACGATCATCTGACACTAACTGAGACTGTAGCCACCCCTCTAAAACATCACCTTGTTCTGTCTCTAAACGCCAGCTGAAGTCACTGATGCGTGCACTCTGGCCAAGAAACATTTCAACGTGCATAGGTTCGCCACTACGCACCACTTTTACCGGCGCTAAAACGTCTGGTCGTTGCCTTTTATTGGCCGATTCCAGTAATGCTTCATCATTTTGTGTGTCGTAACCTAAAGCAGTAAGCAGACGACGAATAGTATCGTTATCAACTTTGGCTTCATCTCCCCAAGCGCTGACATAACTATCGGCAATACCTACCATCTCAGCAACTTGTTTTAATACTTGATCATCTTTCATTGTTCTCTCCGTTAACAGCCACACGGCTGCTACGATGTTAGGATTTTGCTGCTATCAATTCAGACTTTGATACCAGC
Organism: Photobacterium nomapromontoriensis; assembly: GCF_050336815.1. NCBI lineage: Bacteria > Pseudomonadati > Pseudomonadota > Gammaproteobacteria > Vibrionales > Vibrionaceae > Photobacterium > Photobacterium nomapromontoriensis. The sequence goes on along the minus strand of NZ_JAKJSL010000037.1, from coordinate 320 downwards.
CTGAACAGGCTTCACCATTCAGACTGGCATTTTCACGAAATAAATTAACGAGTGATCGGTTCTAACTTCCAAATGTTATTCGCATAATCACGAATACTGCGATCTGAACTGAACTTACTCATCAATGCCGTGTTCAGGATGGCTTTACGCGCCCACATCTTTTGATCACGGTATTGCGTATCGATCTTCTCGTGTGTTTTCAGATAATCCGCAAAGTCTGCCAAGACTAAATAAGGATCACCGCCATCCAGCAAGTTATGACGAATTGCCGCCAGTTGACCGGGTTTACCTGGCGTAAACTCATCCGTTTCCAGTAAATC
>NZ_JAKJSL010000036.1:0-89202 GCF_050336815.1 Photobacterium nomapromontoriensis | reverse complement strand
GTTTAGATAAGGGTTATCAATCACAAGAGCTAAAGAGAGAACTTATTGCTCGGCACTTCGTCCCTCACGTTCGTTCACGAGGCGAAGAAAAACAAGATAAGACAAACTCAAGAACTCCAGCCCGTAGATGGGTAGTCGAACGTAGCCACAGTTGGTTAAATCGCTTTCGAGGATTATTAATCCGCTGGTCAAAGAAGGCTGAAAATTATGAGGCCATGTTATATTTTGCCTGCGGCCTTATTGTCTGGAAAAAATGCCTATCGGGATAGGCTCTTAGTTGAACAACCTGTTTCAATTATGCTGTGTGAATTACACCATCATATTCCACAAGTAAAAGGAAGAAGACGCTTCTATTGCGTTAATGGATGGAGCCTAGAGTGTGAATGGACAGGATATAGACTGGCTGATTTTTTAGCCCTAGCCAATCCCACAGGGAAATTCGTGAAAGCAACAAGTTTAGGTGGCTATGTCGATACCACCTCTATCGAAACGCTACTTCGAGGAGATAGCTGGTTAGTGACTCATATGGATGGTGAGCCGTTATCTTTTAAACGTGGTCAACCTGTTCGTCTAATGGTTTTCGACCTATATCAATTCAAAGGGGTAAAAGCGATACAGTCTCTAGAAATTACTGACACCTATGAAAAAGGCACATGGTCAACTGTCGGTTATACCGATGCGACCATTCAACCATACCCACACCGGGCCATCGATAAAAATGAGAACATCATGCCGGAAGCACACTTGTTAGCTCTATTTGAACAAAGTCAAATTGCAGGTGAGTCACTATGATCGATATCTTTGAGCATAAAATTGTCATTGTGATAAAAGAAGGTTTGGATAAAGGCATCACCGCAAACAGAGCCGCCGTACTAATGTCAGGTTTATCTGCAAAGTACCCTGAAATTATAGGGTGTGATCATAATACCGCTGACGGTAAAACAATTAATGGCTTTACGCAACTACCTATTATTATTTTGACCATCCCTGAGTCGAAAAGCTATTTTGAATTATTAGATCATACTCATCAATTAGATTGCTACTCCTCGGTATTTTTAGAAAGAGCACAAGGTGTTCGTTCATACAGCGAATACTCTGCATCAATATCCGATGATCACTATATGAATTTAGATATTGATTCCGCTATTTTTTTTGGTACCAAAAAATCCATCAATAAAATCACCAATAAATTGCCACCAATGAGATAATTATGAACTGGAGTGAGCTTTATACTTTAATTGCTATTACAATGGTGACTATTGTCACACCGGGGCCAGACTTTCTTATTGTGGTAAAAAACACATTATCAGGCTCTCGGGTTGCAGGTATACAAACAGCATTTGGTATTTCAACAGCAATTTGGGTACATATTGCTTACTCTATGCTCATCGTTAACTTAGCAACCACTCAATCAGCCATTTTAATGGACATACTGCGTTATTGTGGTGCAGCTTATCTTTTTTACCTAGGTATCAAAGCTATCACGTCGACACCAATGCCGAATAACGTTCAAACAGTAAATACTGTTGGTGCCAAATACTGGCGACAGGGTTTTTTAAATAATGTGCTCAACCCCAAAGCAACATTGTTTTTCTTAAGTGTATTTAGTCAAGTGATTGCCCCCAATATTAGTTTTAGTCAGCAGCTATGGTACGGGGTAGTGATTACCGCTATCTGCTTAACCTGGTTTTGTCTTGTTCCTATTTTATTAACCATAGAAAAAGTTAAACCTTTACTGGATAAAATCATGTACCCGTTTGAGAAAATTGCAGGCATACTGTTTATCAGTTATGCCCTGAAATCGATATTTATATAGTTAAAGTCAATACTGTCTATGGCCTGTGTACTGTCAGTGAACCTACATAGACATCGTAATGATCGAGGCGGGTATCTGATACCCGCTTTTTCATTCTGAGCAAATGTCTTGTTATTCTTCAACATCAACGTCTTGTTCCATCTGCGCTTGTTTTTCCATGATCACAGGTAGCGCATGCTGTTCACCCCAGACTTTCAACGCTAACAGGATCGGTTCCAATGAGCGCCCCATCTCCGTCAGGCTATATTCCACCTTAGGGGGCACTTCCGCATAAACTTCACGATGGACCAAACCAACACATTCTAACTCTCTCAATTGTTTGGTGAGCATACGCTGAGTGACGGTTACCAGAAGTCGCTTCAGTTCATTAAACCGCAGTGTTCCTCCCAGCAAGTGATAAAGGATCACCCCCTTGCCTTTACCACCGAACAATTCCAGCGAGGCTTCAACCGGACACCCTTCATAGCTGTAAGACTTGTATCTAGTGCGCTTCATTTCATAGTATCCTTTTTGTACCTATGTACCATTTATGTGCGTACTTGTCATTTAGACCAGTATCTCTATTATATACTTCAGCCATCATACAGCTAATAACAAATACAATTAGAGATAGTAAAAATGAACCTTATCGAAGTAGCAAAAGCACGATACTCAACCAAAGAATTTGATAGCGAAAAAAAAATCCCTGCCGAGCAGTTTGAGCAAATCAAAGCCCTATTACGCCTCAGCCCTTCGAGCGTTAACTCACAGCCATGGCACTTCCTCATCGCCGATAATGACGATGCGAAAATGCGCCTGAGCAAAGGCACTCAAGGCCTTTACGCCTTCAATGAACCCAAAGTACTCAACGCCTCGCATGTCATTTTATTCTGCGCGAAAACCGATATTACTGATGAGTACCTACAGCACTTACTTGATACCGAAGAAAAAGATGGCCGTTTTGCCACGCCGGAACTGAAAAATATGATGTCTGGTGGCCGAGCAATGTTCGTTGGCATGCACCGTGATGAACTGAAAGATGCGCAGCATTGGATGGAAAAACAAGTCTACCTGAATATGGGGACAATCCTGCTTGGTGCTGGCGCACTGGGTATTGATGCTGTGCCGATTGAAGGTATGGATGCCGCGATCCTTAACGAAGAGTTTGGTTTAGTTGAAAAAGGCTATACCGCGGTAGCACTGATCGCGATGGGATACCATAAAGACACCGATTTCAACGCCAAATTACCGAAATCTCGCCTACCTGAAGATGAAATAGTCACTCTGCTATAAGCCAGTAAGTGTCTACAGACTAACAATGCGTACTGTCGAGCAAACCTCACGGCCGTAAGCATAACAACAAAACGGCGCGAGTCTCTAATCGAGAGTCGCGCCGTTATTTTACCAATCAAGAGAGTAAGTAGTCAGGTAATCGCGTATGAATGAACAAATACTTATGTCAATTAGGATTACTGGCTCACTAGCCCATATGGCAAACCATCAAACATTGTCGGCTGCTGTTGGATAGTTGGTACGGCATTGGCGCTGTGCCAATCAAGCAGCATGATTGCCAGCACATTGCGATGCTCGCCATCTTTCAAATTCGTACTTCCGTTCACCGCGGGCACCATCCCGGCTTTACGATTCAGTGATTGCTGAATGACCTGGCGAGTTTTTGCGACCACAGGATCATTTTCCTCACCCGCAAGCAAAAAGTTAATCCCAATCTCTGCCACAACATCCGCTTTTGAGCGTTGAATGATGGAATCAATATGGGTGCGGTAATAATCGTAAATCCACTGAAAATTCTCCTCATCAACGTCATACTGGTAATATTCGGTCGCGGCAAGAATGATGTGTGTCATGCCATAGAGCTTATTCATATATTGCTGATCACTCAGCGAGGCATCTTTGTCATCAGGGTACGTGGCACGAAACGCCGCGATGAACTCATCCACCACGTCTTGCTCATCTAGCTGACGTAACCAGTACACTTGATTGGCTAACTGCGCGGCCCATGCCTTTATCATCTCAGGATCTGTCGCATATTTACTGAAATCATAGCGGCGGATCACCTGACGTAACTTATCATCATCACGGTGCTTCAAGCCATACTCATTCGCGCGTGCCATCGAACCGAGCAAATCGACACCCAGATAGAAATACTCAGGAGTATCACGAGTTGTTTGATACCTTAATACACTTCGTACGTCTGTTTTTTTGCTATAGCGCTCAAGCCGCTGTGCGGAATACGCACTGATCTGCTCTGGGGTATACACCTCAGAAGCAAAATAATTGAGTCGACTGGCCACCCGTGCAGTGTCTGCCCATACTGCAGCCTGATATTTATCGTGTTGTGTCTGACGATACATACGCAAACCATAATGCCCCATCTTAAAGGCGGGTAATGTATAGAGCTGACTTTCATAAGTCTGGCGTATTAAAGCGGCATCTTGTTGATAGCTTGGAAACTGCTCACTACGTTGTAACGCATGGCTAGTATTACGTTCCAGATTGGCATCGGCCCACGATAGTGGTGCGGCTAACAACGCACCAATCACCAATACACAGGGCGCAGCAGGACGTAATGCTTTCCAAACCCATTTCATATTCTTACTCCATGCAAATTCAATTTTTAGGCAAACAATTACCCGCTCCCAAACACTTAGCAGCGGCAAGGTGGCAAAACTATCAGAACGCACATATAACCGCGTCAATTTAACGTAAAATAATGCTTCTTAATGAGAAGCCCTATCAAAATAATATATCCGTTCCGCGCTGCCCTTTTTCTGACCTCTGCATAAGTATGATGCTGTTTTTATCAAAACTCTAAACATTGAGCTTATTAATAGCAAAACATGTCAACTTATTGTTATCAAAAGTAATGACAACGCAATAGAGCCCATTTTTTAACCAAACGATATCGGTATGTTACAATATATTTCATTTGAGGTTTATAACACAAGACAAAACCTCTCCCAACATATTGTATTTAATGACATTAATACTACCCAAGCTTGCGATGATTATTTTTCAACCTTTATGAGATATTAAAAACACAACCTTGCTTCCATTTTCTGCTTTTTCAGAAAACGCCTACATTTTAATATTTCAAACCTCACAGGAAATTAAGCCGTCAACCTAAAACGCTCATTCATCATTACAATAAGAAGAGAAAGTAAAATGGCATCATCTCTAAATAAGGTATCCGTTACAATTATCATAGCAATGGCTAATCTTGCCACAATACAATCCGCGAATGCTCACGGCTGAGCGAATACCATTTTGACGACTGCAACCTACATTGAAAATGATGTTGTCACTCATAATGACAAAACATGGAAAGCGGCTGGTAGAACCCAAATGAACAACCGAGTGTGAGCCATATATGGAAGCACTTACGATGAACTAAGGGCGAAAGGCCAGGCACCAACTGGCAAATGCGGGGAGTATGGCGTAAGCGATAACTCGTCGCAACATACCCGCGAGCGTTTAATTGGCAGCAACCAGCCTGCGCGATGCAGGCTGCCTTGTATGGTTAATACTGCCCCACTCATGAGTATTAATGTGGCAAAAAGAAGAGCAACACCATTGTGCGTAAAACGTACACTCTAAAATTTTAGATAACCCAAAGTGGGTAATTTACAAGATAGTTAATATACATTTCACAATGTTGCCTTCCTTATTGGCGCCAACTACCCATTTTACGTAAATTAACCAGCACACTAAATAATGCTTAGGATTACTTAGCGATACTATCTCGCCTTCAGTGAGGATAATAGCTGTTTGCCAAACACATTGATCAGCGCGCCGGTTACAATCAGCCCACCACCTGCATAGGTCCACACAGATGGTATTTCATTAAAGACCCAGACACCCAGCAGCGCAGAAAACACGATCTGCACATAAGAATAGGCAGATGCTTTACCGGCCGCTTGAGTTTGCATTGCTTTAGTCAGGCCATACTGACCCACTTGCGTAAAAATCCCGACCAAAACCAACATGACAGTAAGAAATACGCTTGGCCATACAAAGCTATTCCAGATCAGCGTTGTCGATACAGGCAAAGCAACTAATGGGAAATAAAAGATGATGACAGAGCTGTCTTCCGTCTGGCTCAGCTTTCTCACAATGACGTAAGCGATAGAGCTACCCAAAGCACCGCACAGTGCAATCATAATGCTAAATAGCGGTAACTCATTGGTGATCTCACTGTGCATATTTGGCTGAATCATCACGAATAAACCCGCAAGGCAAAATGCGATGCATATCATGGTCGATTTCTGGACATGCTCTTTGAGAAACAACACCCCCAATATGGCGGTAAAGATGGGATGCACATATTGCAATATGGTGGCTTCTGCCAAAGGCAGTGTCGTGACCGCATAATACACACACATGAGCGACACGGTACCAACCGCCCCACGCATAAACAGCAGCGGCTTATTGTTTCCCCATAACGAAATGCGTTTTCGCTTAACATCTAAATAACTGATGATCAGCGAGACTAGCGCTCTTGCCGCTACAATTTCAAAAACAGGAATACCGTAATTACTGACATACTTCACGCACGCAGACATAAGCGCGAAGCCAAAGGCCGAGAGGATCATAAACCTGACCCCAACAGGGATCAGTGACAAAGAGAAAGCAGGCATAAAAGAATCAGTCACATTGAGAGGTAAGGAATCATATCGTAATTTGCAAGAGTCGACCTACCTGTTTCTTGTGGCGATGTGGGTTTGTGACTATCGAATCGTTGACCTCTGCACTTAATAGATATACATTAATCGTTATTCGACGATTAACTATCACGGCTAGCGAATGAGTGTTACATGCAGAGACAACTGCGAAGTGGCTTTTGAGACGACGCAACAGAAACTCGATAAGGAGCAAGCTCTGGCAGCGCAAGCGAAAGCCTTGTCGCATCCAGCACGTTTGCGCATTCTACATATCCTCCACACGCTTGATACCCTAGGAGGTTGTCTGAACAGCGACCTGGTCTCTGAGCTGGGTCTGGCACAATCTACCGTTTCCGAACACTTACGTATTCTTAAGCAAGCGGGCTTCATCAGCGCCGAGCCTAACCCACCTAAAGTATGTTACCGCATTCAACGTGACGCACTTGATGGGTTTAACTTAGGATTTTCGGCCTTATTTAACTAATTGCCTCAGCACACTTATAAGGTGCGCTGGGATAACAATACTTTAATTAATCGCAATTCGACGATAGACGATAAGGAAAAAACCATGACAACGCAAGTTTCTAATAGCGCCAGCGACAACATGAGCTTTCTCAATCGTTACCTGACGGTATGGATTTTTGTCGCAATGGTTATCGGTGTGGGCATTGGCGCGGTATTCCCAGAAATTGCCGAGCTGAATGAATCCATGTCGGTAGGTAGTACAAACATACCATTAGCTATTGGTTTAATTTTGATGATGTATCCACCTCTCGCGAAGGTAGATTACAGTTTATTAGGCCAAGTAACGAAAGATAAAAAAGCGATCACACTGTCGCTGATCATGAACTGGATTGTCGGTCCTATTTTGATGTTCATACTGGCATTAACCTTCCTTGGCGATCATCCGGGTTATATGGTAGGCATTATCCTGATCGGCCTTGCTCGTTGCATTGCGATGGTTCTGGTTTGGAATGACATTGGCGGCGGTAACAAAGAGTACGGAGCCGCTTTAGTTGCACTAAATAGTGCTTTCCAAATTGTGACCTATAGTGTCATGGCTTGGCTGTTTATCACTGTATTACCTCCCATCCTTGGTTATGAAGGTTTTGTGGTTGATATATCAATGATGGATATCGCAGAAAGCGTACTGATTTACCTTGGTATCCCGTTCCTAGCCGGCTTCTTAAGCCGCAAATGGCTAGTCGCGGCGAAAGGCGAACAATGGTACAACGACGTATTCATTCCTCGCATTTCTCCAATTACTCTAGTTGCACTACTTGCCACCATCGTACTGATGTTCAGTCTAAAAGGTGAGATGATTCTTGAATTGCCGATGGATGTATTTCGCATAGCGATTCCACTCACAATCTATTTCGTGTTGATGTTCTTCGTGAGCTTCTTCGTTGGTAAAAAAATGGGTATCGATTATGACAAAAATGCCTCTATTGCTTTTACTGCGACGGGAAACAATTTTGAACTCGCTATTGCTGTCTCTATCGCCGTATTCGGTCTGAACTCTGACCAAGCATTTGCCGGTGTGATTGGCCCTCTGATTGAAGTTCCGGTTTTGATTGCGCTGGTTAATGTCGCACTTAAAATGAAGAAAAAATACGAACCAGTAAGTATCTAGAGTTTTAAATCGCCATCAGAGCCAGATCCGACAACGCTTGCAATATAAACTCTAGTCTCGGGCTCAGTGCAGAAAATTAGTAGATAAAATACGTAGCCTTGCTGATTTAACGGTGAGGTTAAGCGCTTCTAATCATGGGTGTTATGGTTAAGCCATCCCAATATGACCTTTTCAGTCAAATTACCTAACAAGCAGAACTTTTTAACTAGACATTTAGTGAGACTGCAATAGCCATGCATTGATACGATTACCACACTTTTTTTTGTGTGGGGGGTTATATGGCCGTTACTGTTTGTGCTGATGGATTGAGTGTGATTCACAAAGGTTCCGGTGGTGAAGCTAATGCAACACTCCCTGACGTTTGTTTAACTACAGTGGGGACGTCTGTTGTTCCCATTCCCTATGGGAATAATGCTAAATCTGCTGATTTGACTGATGGTACGACTACAGTTGTAGCAGACGGAGGCAATAGTATTGCCATCAAAGGCTGTAAGTTTTCTAAAAGTACCGGGGATGCCGGAGGCGATAAAAAAGGGGTATCCTCCGGAACTATAGAAGCTGAAGCTGAATTTATTACTGCATCGCCGACGGTTAAAATTGAGGGGAAAGGAGTATGCCGCCTTTCTGATCAAATGACCATGAACAAAGCCAACACCATGTGTTTAGGCGGAGCACAAAATCCATCTGTTTCAGTGGCTGAAGACAAGGAAGGCACGTACACGATCGATATCCATTGTCGTTACCCAGATAGTGAACCACTAAAAAATGCTAAATTTGTCGTGGAAGATCCTGCGGGCTCTCAACTTGCAAAAGGGCAACTTGATGATAAGGGAAAAGCCAGTGTATCCGGCTTACCCAATACTAGCTGTAAGGTTGTTTATCAAGAAGATGTACGGCCATATCAAGTCAAAAAACGTAGACCCCCCAACCCCCACAAAAAAGACATCTGTGACGATGAGTTCTTTGTCTTAAGTGCAAAAGAGAAACTACCTTTCTGGCTACCGAGAAGCGTGAATATTCAACGTGATAGCTGGGGATTCTTTGATGTTAATATTAGCACTGACCCTGATTTTAGGGACATGGTGGGGGCCGAAATTCGTGCTTATGTTGAGTTAGATTTAACAAATCAAGAAGTCCAATATTTATCTGAACAAATCATCGCTTTATTAGATAACGATCGAATTAATGATGAGCACGTTACTGTTCTCATTGGACAAGTCGCACCTTTGTTAGATTCACAAGGGGAAGTCATTCATGTATTAACCCACATTCATCCAGAAGAGTCGAAACATAACTTAGTCGCTGTAATGCGTCATATGGGATACGGTGATCCACAAGCTTACCTTGATGAATTTTGTTGGGATGATCAAAAAAATCAAACGACTAAATTTGCCTCTGAGATCTTAGAGCGAACAGAAAAACGACTAAAATGTCTGCAAAACTACGCATCGATAGCTGGTTACCCTACTACTGAGGACATCATTAGTAAGCAATTTGATAAGGTGTCTCAGGCCAAAAGGCGTCTCCCTGATCAAATAAGTAAGGCCATCACCTTATTAAAAGAGAAAACAACCCAGATACAAAACAAAGGCCAAACACCTACAGTGGTGCTTGGTGATACGGTTGGCCACGCAACGCCCTCTAGAAAAATTAACGATGTGGTACAAGTACGACAACATCTTCCTACTCCGCTCGTTGTCGCACTAACCTATGATGATATGGAAAAAACGCCTGTTTCAGGTATACCTTACAAAGTTCAATATGCCAATGGCGAGCTTTTTGAAGGTTGGCTAAATGGTCAAGGAAAAGCACTAATACATGGCGTACCCGATAAGCAAAAGCCCCATATCGAATTTGGTAAAGACGAAGATAAAACTGAGGCAGATGCTAACATCGAGAGTGTTTACCAATCTCTTGACAGTGAAACGACTAAATTAGCGCAGGAATTAGTTAAGCAAGCTATAGCCCGAAATCTCTCCCGCCCACAACCCGATCCGGAGCTAGTTGAACAGCTGAAGGCATTAGTCGATGACGAGCTAGCAGAGCTTAGAGCGAGGAAGGCGGAATTTAATCATGCTTCTTTCGTTGAGCAAGGTTGGGCTTATGGCCAACAAGCACTCAATGGTGTAGTCGATGGGGTGGTAAACTATATTCCGGATTTCGGTGAAATTGGGGATATTTTAAATGAGCTAGATATTGACCCAACTGTTCTCATTGATGCGCTAGTAACCGGAGATATTGATGAATTGCAGCGAGCGCTACAAAATATCGATAGAGCAAAGATCGGTCTTCAACAAGCCAGCGAGTCGATGGAAGCGATACTCCTGATCATATCTGATGAAAAGATCCGGGAATACTTACTGCAAATACCCGTGAAATTCCTAGATGCGATCCCTCAATGTGAGCTAGCTAAAATTGCAGCCTCTCAATTGACTCAGAAAGGGATCGATTTGGGTATGGTTTGGGGCGGATCGGCAGCGACAACAGCAGGTGCAGCTTTGTTAGGTTCAGTTACGACTACGCCTATAGGTGGCGTGACAGCCGCAGGGGCAACGGGGCCTGCAACCTTTGCTGCACTGACAGGCATAGCTGTGGCGCGTTCTGGAGGAAAGGCGCTTGAACCATTAATGGAAGCGTTGAATAGGATTGTAAAGCTTAAGAAAAAACAGTTAAATCGCCACAAAAAAGAGCCCGAAGACAAAGAAACGAATCTACCCAAAATTTGTCCGATTTGTCATGATTCCAAATGTAAAAACCGTAAGCGGTTGAAGCCTGGTAAGGGTAACAATAACCGTGGCAACTATGACGCGGTGATGAAAAGAGCCTACCGTAAAATCGGCAAAGTGTATCCGAATAATCATGATTGGTATGTGGGCGAGGGTTGCTTGGAAGTACACCATGTAATCCCGGTACAAGCTGTTAACCAAAAGAGATTTAAAACACTGTTTGATAATTTCAGTTATGATATCAACGAAATTCATAACTTAGTGGTTTTGCCGGGTAAAATGGCGTTGGCCTGCGAACTGTATGTGCAGCGCCATCAGGGCAATCACTCGCAAGGAATGGCACTCAACCTGCAAGGTGGTCAGGTGCTCAACCTGCTTACAGGTCATGAGCAACATAACCGCCATGACAAGATTAAGAATTTCAACAATAAATTATTTAAAAACAAGAAAATAAAAGGTGATGATTTCCGCTACCCTATGGCAGCGAGAAAGCAAGTATTGGATTTGAAACGCCGTATTGAGAAAGGGGTGTTGTGCGATCATGCGGGTAATCAGGATAAGCTCAATGAGATGTTTGAACATGAAATGAAAAAACACAGTAAGAAAATACTGGGTTACATTCAGGACTTCACATGGACGATTGCTTATGACGGCCGCGACTATCGTGACGGTGGTCCCGGTTGTAGCAATGTTTCTACAATCAAAAATAAAAGACAGGGCTTACAACGCGCGAATATATGTGATAAAGAAAATCGTGATCATGGTTTTAACTTGGGCCAATTTACAGGCACATTACAACTAGGAAAATAAATGAAATACGACAGCCAATATTATCTATTGTGTGAATCCGGTCATGCTGGGTTTTATATGCTTGGAGAGGATGAAGGGTCTGATGATGGGCTTGCACATCTGATGGCTCTTCGCTCTCTCAAACGTGATGTTAAAGGTCGTGGAAAAGTAAAAGTTTATGAAGGCAACAAAGCCAAGTTTACCCCCTGTGATTACCATGAGATAGCCGAGCAGATGGTCTCGGAAAAATTCCGCCAGGTGCTGCTTCCTTTTAATCTGCCAGGGGTGGATTTTTATCCCACTGACGTCACCAATGACGACAAGGTCTGGTCAGATTACTACATGATGCATATCTGGCAGCATCACAAGGCTATCCATCATGGACGCTCTGTGATTGATGGCACCTACGTCAAGGATGATTTCTTCCTTGAGGCATTGTCCTTGGATGAAACTGTGCTGGATAAAGTGCCTCTGGAAGAGCGATTGGTCTTCACATTAGAAGAAAAACCGCAGTTTCTTTTCCATGAAACCGTGGTCGAAGCCCTTGAGGCGGCGAACCTCTCCGGCATTGGTTTTATTAGAGTCGACGAATGGGGGCCTGGTGCAATGTTTAGTGACGAGGACTTCGGTGATTTGTAATATAAAAAGAGTACAGCTATCTCCAGTGGCACTGAACATAAAAGGTGTCAAACAGCCAGAAAGTGTATTTCTTCTCCTTTAGTAGTTTTGATGCCAGCTTTATGATGCATGCTTTCCTAAGAGAGTGTGCATCATTTCGAAAGGTATTTTAACTACATCCCAATCCACCACACTTTCGGCTTTATACTTGCCTTTAGCGAGCATTTTTGTGTGTACCACATCGTTTATAGCTAAGGGAAAACTGCTCAGTTTGACATACTTTTATTTATGACAAAGGTCATCATTAGGTCATTAATTCTATCTCGTTTCTAAGAAGAGCGATTCAAATTACATGCCTTGTTAGATGAAACAGCACTAGCTGCCTGCATGGTTTATGTTGATCTCAATCCTGTCCGTGCTGACATAGCAAAAACATTACTGCCTTTTGAATCACCGCGCCAATATGCCCAAACGTTTCCCGGCTATTTGCTGCTGGTCGATGAAACAAAGCATGCTATTCGTGATGGCAATAAAGGAAGTATATCCGACAACGCTTGCAATATAGACTCTAGTCTCGAGCTCAGTGCAGAAAATTGGTGGAGAAAAACACGTAGGCTTGCTGATTTAACGGTGAGGTTAAGCGCTTCTAATCATAGATGTTATGGTTAAGACTGGTTTTAGCTTGGGCCGATTTAATAGAAAATTACAACTAGGAGCATAAATGAAATACGACAGCCAATATTATCTACTGTGTGAATCCGGTCATGCTGGGTTTTATATGCTWGGRSAGGAWRARGRGTCTGATGATGGGCTTGCACATCTGATGGCCAAACGCTCACTCAAGTGTGATGTTAAAGGCCGTGGAAAAGTAAAAGTTTATGAGGGCAACAAAGCCAAGTTTACCCCCTGTGATTACCATGAGATAGCCGAGCAGATGGTCTCAGAGAAGTTCCGCCAGGTGCTGCTTCCTTTTAATCTGCCAGGGGTGGATTTTTATCCCACTGACGTCACCAATGGCGACAAGGTCTGGTCAGATTACTACATGATACATATCTGGCAGCATCACAAGGCTATCCATCAGGGACGCTCTGTAATTGATGGCACCTACGTCAAGAATGATTTCTTCCTTGAAGCATTGTCCTTGGATGAAGCGGTGCTGGACAAGGTGCCTCTGGAAGAGCGGTTGGTTTTTAGACTTCAGGAAAAACCACAATTTCTTTTTCATGAATCCGTGGTCGAAGCCCTTGAGGCGGCGAACCTCTCCGGTCTTGGTTTTTTTCCAGTAAAGCAATGGGGGCCTGGTGCGACCTTTAGTGACGAGGACTTTGGTGATTTGTAACACTAAAAGAGTACAGCCTTCTCCAGTGGCACTGAACATAAAAGATGTCAAACAGCTAGAAAGTGTATTTCTTTTCCCTTGATACGTAAGCTTGCTGATTTAATGGTGAGGTTAAGCGCTTCTAATCATGGGTGTTATGATTAAGATTGGTTTTAGCTTGGGCCGATTTAATAGAAAATTACAACTAGGAAAATAAATGAAATACGACAGCCAATATTATCTATTGTGTGAATCCGGTCATGCTGGGTTTTATATGCTAGGGCAGGAAAAAGGGTCTGATGATGGGCTTGCACATCTGATGGCTCTTCGCTCTCTCAAACGTGATGTTAAAGGTCGTGGAAAAGTAAAAGTTTATGAAGGCAACAAAGCCAAGTTTACCCCCTGTGATTACCATGAGATAGCCGAGCAGATGATCTCAGAGAAGTTCCGCCAGGTGCTGCTTCCTTTTAATCTGCCAGGGGTGGATTTTTATCCCACCGACGTCACCAATGGCGACAAGGTCTGGTCAGATTACTACATGATGCATATCTGGCAACATCACAAGGCTATCCATCAGGGACGCTCTGTGATTGATGGCACCTACGTCAAGGATGATTTCTTCCTTGAGGCATTGTCCTTGGATGAAATGGTGCTGGACAAGGTGCCTCTGGAAGAGCGATTGGTCTTCACATTAGAAGAAAAACCGCAGTTTCTTTTCCATGAATCCGTGGTCGAAGCCCTTGAGGCGGCGAACCTCTCCGGTCTTGGCTTTTTTCCAGTAAAGCAATGGGGGACTGGTGCGACGTTTAGTGACGAGGACTTCGGTGATTTGTAATATAAAAAGAGTACAGCCTTCTCCAGTGGCACTGAACATAAAAGATGTCAAACAGCCAGAAAGTGTATTTCTTTTCCCTTGATACGTAAGCTTGCTGATTTAATGGTGAGGTTAAGCGCTTCTAATCATGGGTGTTATGATTAAGGGTGAGATTCTGAACCTCAATGTTAACCAATATAACGAAAGGTCAGGTTGATCCGCGGCTGTTTTGGTTGGCGGGTTTTAGGTACGGTATGCTGCCAATATGACTGTGTTTCACCCGCCATCACCAGCAAAGCGCCATGGGTGAGCTGATATTCCAACTTGTCTTTTGAGTGTACATGCTTCAACACAAAACGACGCGTCTCTCCCAAACTAACGGAGGCAATAACGGGCATTTTACCCAATTCGGGTTCGTTATCCCGATGCCAGCCCATATAGTCAGCACCATTGCGGTACTTGTTTGCTAATACGGAATTGAACGATGTACCCAGTAAGCCTTCCAGCTTATCTCGGATCAATAATAAGCTAGGG
This sequence comes from Photobacterium nomapromontoriensis, assembly GCF_050336815.1. Classification (NCBI taxonomy): domain Bacteria; kingdom Pseudomonadati; phylum Pseudomonadota; class Gammaproteobacteria; order Vibrionales; family Vibrionaceae; genus Photobacterium; species Photobacterium nomapromontoriensis. The sequence continues at coordinate 74,296 of NZ_JAKJSL010000036.1, read as the reverse complement.
GTCCACGGTTCGGGCTGCATGGTTAAGCCTGAATAAGTGTAAACCGCCTCACCACACCATGCTTGCAGCCTAGGCTGTAAGACGTTGCGGCCAAACATGTTGATTTGCTGTTGCTGCCAGTTAAGTTCTTGATCAAGTTGCTGATACAGACCATCTGCTTCTGAGGGAGAAAAGCAGTGAGGTTGCCAATACAACCTCCCCTGCTCGATCTCTAACCACTGCCCTGGCTTAGGGTCATTGCCTTTCATCGATAGGCAGCCAATCTTGATGTTCTGGGCCGATATAATCCGCACTAGGGCGTATGATCCGGTTATGTTCACGCTGTTCAAATACATGCGCTGCCCAGCCGGTGACTCGGCTCATCACAAAGATGGGGGTAAATAACTTAGTAGGAATACCCATAAAATGGTATGCCGAGGCATGAAAGAAGTCGGCGTTGCAAAACAGATTTTTCTCTCGCTTCATCACCGATTCAACCTGTACTGAAATGTCATACAAAATCGGATCATCTGCTTCTTTAGATAGCCGCTCGGCCCACTGCTTGATCAGCACATTACGGGGATCAGACTCACGGTAAATGGCATGGCCAAAACCCATGATCTTTTCTTTGTTGGCAAGCATCGACAATATACCCGTTTCGGCATCATCCGGGCTCTGCCATTGTGCAATCATGTCCATCGCGGCTTCATTGGCCCCGCCGTGTAACGGCCCTCTGAGCGTACCTATGGCAGCACACACGCACGAATGAATATCTGATAAGGTCGAGGCACAGACACGCGCGGCAAAGGTCGAGGCATTAAACTCATGCTCAGCGTAAAGGATCAACGAACAGTCCATCACTTGTTTATGGAGATCTGACGGTGTGTCGCCAGTCAGCATCTGCAAGAAATAACCACCAAGGCTGCTTTGATCACAATAGGTCTCTATCTTTACGCCGTGATGGCTATAACGGTACCAGTAGCAAATAATGGCGGGTAACAATGCCAAAAGCCGATCCGCTTTATCACCCTCATTGGCAAAGTCATGCTCTTGCTCTAGATTGCCGAGCATAGAGCAGCCCGTGCGCATAACATCCATCGGATGGGCATCGGCGGGTATTTGCTCTAACACCACTTTTAATGCCAATGGTAAACCACGGTAAGAGATTAACTTGGTTTTGTAGCCATCAAGCTCAACCTGCGTCGGTAACTTGCCTTTTAGCAACAAATAAGCGACTTCTTCAAAGCCTGCATGATGGGCTAAATCTGCTATGTCGTAACCGCGATAGGTCAATCCGGTGCCGCTTTTACCGACGGTACACAGTGCCGTTGTTCCCGCACTTTGTCCGCGTAATCCTTCCCCACCCAGTGGCTTCAATGTGTCTGGCATCCTACCTCCCTGTCTATGCTCAAGCTTATTAACTATCAACTCAAGCGTAGGACATAAGCGGTTATAAAACCAAATCTACCCACACCAACCGGTGATCAGATCCGGCCTGAGACCGCTCTCTTCCCCGCGCATCAGTGATCAATCCGCGTAGTGGATCAGTCTTATCCGGCCAGAACACCCCAGTTTGGCGCACCTCAATATTTGATGATGGCAACACGTAATCCAGCCGTAAACCTGAAAGATGGGTCCACTCACTAGGGCGCCCGCGACGGACTTGCCAAGGCCGTAGAAAACGTCCACCCCGGCTTTTCGGTGTCAGTCTGCCAGCTGCGGTGGCGCGATGTACTCGTGGATGAAGCAGCAAATCGCGAATACCCTCTTTCATACCATCACCATCAGCCATATCGGCGTTCAAATCCCCCAGCACTACAAACTGACTGTGTGGCGCCAGCCCTCCGAGCTGACCGTTGTCATCCAGCAATTGATGATTGTCATCAAGGATTGCTTTGACCAATGCTAACTCATCATGATTTCTGCGGGCATTGCGCTTTTCTTCCCCGTCAAAAACCGGCGGTGTCGGATGACAACAGATAAGATTAAGGGTTTGCCCTGCGACCTCGATCGGTAATACCAGATGATTTTTCGATGACAGCCGTAGCACCTCTACCGCAGCTTCACTATAGTACCCGGCTGGCATTAAATTATGAGGTAAGTCTCGCCACAGCAGGGTTTGCCAACTCCGGGCATCCTGTGTCTTGATCGGAAAGCGGGATAACACCACAAAACCAAAGTGGCCATGGTGCTCACCAAAACCTTGGGCATCATTGGGTAAGGTAACGATGCCATCGCCATCAAGATCATGACCAATGGCCAGGCCTGTATTCGATGGAGGACAATAGTGGTATGGGTAAGCTATCGGGGGGTGACCATGCTGAGAGCGCTCAAGGTAATCCTGACAAAATCGTTCAAGTCCCCCATCATCGCCCCCTTCACCGGGATGGTCGAACTCACAGAGCATCAATATATCAGGCTGGACATGTTGGATGATGGCGGCGATGTTACTGAAGCGAGGGGATTCAGACGAGGTTAACTGTGCCCGTATATCACCCGCGTTGGGCGAAGACATTGAGACATTAAACACCGCTACCCGCAATGACGCAGATGGCGGCGCTGAAGTAAAGAAGGGCTGGGTTTGCACAAGATATCATCCGTATAACTGTCTTTCGTGTCAGTATACCCAAGCTATCTCAATGTAATAAGCAATTAACGTGACTAACCCATCAGTTGGGTGATTGCCATACGAATGGTTCGAGCATCGGATTCTGCCCGGTGCTTAACCGGGCCCAACTCGGCTAGCGTTTGTTGAAAGTGCGCTCGCTCAATGCCATTTTCTTGTTTCAACCACATACCGACTTCCGTTAACGTAAATGAAGGTCGCATATGGGCAGCATGATATAACCGTCCCAACCAGAAAAGATCCCACTGACTATCACAAAATACCTGCTCATATTTTCCCAATACTTCATTCAGGTGCTGGCAAACTTCCACCACAGGCACACCATCACACTGCAATTTATGTCGCGATATTTGATGTATTTCTTGCTCTGCGTATTCATCCCAATGCTGCCAAACATCACTGGCTGTTAGTGGATTGATATAAAGGCTGTTTCCGGTGCCGTCGGGTAATGAATAACCGACTTCAATAGGATAGGACTGTTCTGAAAGGCCTGATGCTTCAAAATCTAATGTTGCCCACATTGCACTCTCCCTGATGCGATTGTTGAGAACTTACTAATCAATACCACGACATCCTGTCTTTACATTGAATAGCAAGCAGCGAAAGCAAAATCCACCACGCCTATAAAGGTATTAGCAGATGCGAATGACGTACACAATAAATGTAGCTGGAAACATGACATTGATGGAATAAATCGCGAAAAAAGCTCAGGATTGATACAGCGACACTATCTAGGATAAAGACCTAACCAAACCTACTGCTGATAAGCAAAAGATAGAAACACCAAGCTTTTCAATATGATTCAAACTTTGTCTTACTCTATATACAGGCTTGGGTATAACACTGTTTTGAATTACACTCTGTCGATTCATCTCAGCAATGTAATATCGATATTATGACACCTATTCTTGGTTTTGCCGGCTTCAGTGGTGCAGGAAAAACAACCCTGCTTGAACAACTTATTCCACAACTCAAACAGCACGGTTTACGGATAGGATTAATCAAACATAGCCACCATCACATTGACCCAGACAAGCCCGGCAAAGACAGCTATCGCCTTCGACATGCTGGCTGCGACCAAACGTTACTAGCGACCAAAGAACGCCACATGCTGTATTTTGAATACCCACAGCATGATCGCGATGAGCCCGAGTTACAACAATGCCTGTCGCAACTTGATCACGCACATCTTGATTTAGTGTTGGTTGAAGGTTTTCGGGATGAGGCTTTTCCGAAGATTGAAATTCATCGGCCAAGTTATGGTAAACCGCTGCTTTATACGCAGGATAGCGATATTATTGCTTTTGCCAGTGATGAACCGGCCCCGGCCGATTGTCCACTAATGTGGCTGGATTTAAATAAACCTGACACTGTCGCCAGGTTTATTTTGGTATGGCTTAACGCTGCTTAGCTTGTGCTTTAACGGCTTTTTTAACCTTTTTCATTGCCATCTGTCGCTTTAACGGCGACAGGTAATCAATGAACAAATTACCTTGTAGGTGGTCGATCTCGTGCTGCAGCACAATGGCCAAAAACTCATCGTTTTCAATCGTCAATGGCTCACCAGTGCGATCAAGCGCTGTCACCACAACAGAGGTATAACGCTCAACATCAGCGTAATATTCTGGGACAGATAAGCACCCCTCCTGACCTAACGCTTTACCCTCACCGCTCACCACGACAGGGTTGATCAGTACCATTGGTTCATCGCGCTCTTCCGAGATATCTATCACCACAATGGCTTCTTTACGTCCAACCTGTATTGATGCCAAACCAACACCATTGCTGGTTGAGTACATCGTCTCAAGCATGTCATCAATCAGAGGTTGAACCGATTCTATATCCGCAACAGGCTCAGCCTTCACATTCAGTCTCGGATCGGGTGTTGTAAGAATTTCTAAAACAGGCATATGTTCGTGCTCATAGTGATATCTTCATCATGGTTGTTAACGCGCAGTTAAACACGCCAACAGCGAATAGGGTGTACATTATCATTTTTTTGGAATTTCGCCAGTTGAAGCAAGATTATTATCGCCGCTCCCTACGTCAATACACACAAGACTTATCCCGCACAGAATATTAACCCAATGGCATATTGTTTGAAATTTTAGCCTTTTGCGTAAAATACATGCTTTGCATGCGCAACAATTTAGCATAGTATGCGCCACCAAAATTTTTTCCGGTGAACCCACTTGGTTACGACGCCATCTACTGCTTTATATACTGACCTTTCTGGTTATTACGACTTAATGTGTGCCGATATTGCTTATCAGGCACAGAGTGATTATGTTCGCAGGCTCCACCAGCTTTTCGGCAATGGGGGGGAAACACACCTCGACCTTGCTTGTGGTACGGGCCCCCATGTTAGGTTTTTTATTGACAGCGGCTATCAAAGTAGTGGCTTAGATATCAACCAACCCATGCTGGATATCGCTGCTTTACGCTGTCCTGAAGCACAGTTCGCACTGCAAGATATGTGTCAATTCAGCGTTGATGAACCAGTGGATCTGATCACCTGCTTTCTTTACTCCATTCACTACAGTGACGGAATAGAAAAACTCAAAGGGTGTATTGCCAGTGCCCACGCAGCACTTAATACAGGTGGCATGTTTTGTTTCAATTCCGTAGAAAAAAACAAAATCGATAACACCTCGTTTGTCAGGCATTCCACCGAGCATGAAGATAGCCTATTTACCTTTCAATCAGGTTGGAATTACTGCGGCCAAGGCGAAAAACAATCACTGCAACTTCGTATTGAGAAAACCACAGAGCAGCTCACTCAGTCATGGCAGGATGAACATCCGATGGTAGCAGTGAGCTTTGAAGAATTAAAACAGCTATTAGCCCCTTATTTTGAAGTGCATGTGTTCGAGCATGACTATGACAGAATCGTGCCGTTGAATGCAGAAGCTGGCAATGCCATTTTTGTTTGCGTGAAAATCTAGCCGATACCTCGTTAACAACAAGTTAGCGAATGTAGCGGTATCATTCGGCAGCGAATTTACTGTCGAATGATACCTGCATATGGCATATGGGGTTATGCACTATAAGCAATGTCATTCATTGCGTTTAATAACGTAGTCCGGCGCTCATAGTTAACATGGAAGTTATTAATAAACAGAAGCACACCGGATCCTGTCTTAGGATTTATCGACACCGTAGAAAGTACACCAGGCCCGCCACCGTCATGTCCCCACCGATCAGCATCTTTTGAACCCATCTTATTAAACCAACCCAATCCTAACGCAGTCCTACTCACATGGTCGCTTCGTTGTTGTGTAAATATCGCCTTGACCGTTTCTGGCGTTAGTAAGGAATAACCATTAACCTGCCCTTGATTAAGATAGGCCAGAAAAAAAGGCAGGATTGATTGTAAACTTGTTCCTAATAACCCCATTGGATACACCGGGGAAAAATAGTCACAATGAGCAAAATCTAAATAGTTTCGACCTTCTGGTGAGGCAACAACGGCTTTCGACGTATACTCTTTTTTAATCATGGCCTCGGTATAAGCACGCATAACCGGTGCTCGCTGACTGCGCTCTGCTTCATAGTGTGTCATCCATTCAAAAGGCTTAGCCTTCGACCATGACGTTTGTAGCATCCCGCAGGGACGAAATATATTGTCTTCGCAATACGCTTCAAAACTGCCACCTACAATTCGTTGAACAATATAGGCGGCTAAAACGGCATTTAAGTTTGAATATCCCGATGATACACCGAGTGGGTCAGGGGTAATATTGGTGAAATCGCCCGCTTCATACTCGTCAAATATCTGCTCTTCGTTATAATCTTTACTGGCTGATGACATATAGCGTAATACCCAACCTCCAAGATTTTCACTGCTGGTTTCACAAAATGAATCCGCCATGGGCCCAGGTGCTGACATTAATTTTCGCGAAGATAACGATGATGAATGCGTGAGCAAATGGTAGGTCGTTATTTTTGTGTCGGGATAATGCGGTGATCGTAGCTGAAAACCAATATAGTCACTGACATCTTTTTGTAAATCGAGCTCCCCTTTCTCTACAAGCTGCATGACAGCCGTCCACACAACCAGTTTAGAAATAGAACCGATGGTCTGCCAAGCACTATTTTCTGTCATACGATGGCGCGATGCCATGTCCTGATATCCATAGTTCTTTGACCAATAGACCTGATTGTTTTTTAAAATAGCCGCACTGATACTAGCTGCGGGTAACGCTTGAATCGAGTCATTAAGCCGTTCATCAAGCTTTACCAGAGGATCCTTAAGTAAATCGTAGCCTAATTTCCCGATAATACTGGCTCCCCCAATGGCAGCCCCTGCTTTGATTATATTTCTTCTGGAAATGTCGCTCATTGAATATCCTTATTCCGGACAATAATACCCACGTTTATTCTAACGCCGTACCACATATAAATTTTCCATACATGACGTTATGTATGGCAAATATGGTTCAGGCAAACTAACAAACAAAAATTGCTAACACTATACCAATCTGGTTAATTTAGGCGTCATCGCGCATAAATCCGAGACCCATGTGCCAAAACTGATGAATGTGCGATAACACATCAGGTAAAGACTGTTCTGAAAAAGCAATGGCGACAATACAATGGATATGTATAAAAATAGCGTTAATGTTAGAAAAAGTGGTGCCACATGAATATGTGGCACAGCGCAAACTTAAATGTAAATACAGAACTAATTACTTATATTTTTTGTTGGCATCTTACAAATATCGGTATTCCATGGGCCGATTTCCCTAATCATTCTGCCATCTTCAAATACATACTTCACCCCCAGATTATGCATCCGTATTAAATCAAAAAAATCGTTTTGCTCAAGCCCACATAACAGATTGTAAGTGTTCGTTTTGAAGCTATTCCCTATAAAGACTAAATCATCATCAAGAGCCTGATAAATTTCAATATACGCCTCATGTTCAACAAAACTTAGCGTGATCGTCGAAGTACCTGCCTTTGATTTCTGAGGGAAGGTACTATTTAAATCATCAATCACGGCTTGCTCTAACTGTTTTGGTACATACGTATAGTTTTCACCGATAGTACTTTGACATCCAACCACTGACAGCAGGTTGAGTACAGCCACAATAGTTTTCACTTTCATTACGCATCCTACGCTTTAGGTAATTTATCGCTCAGCGGAATATGGGTCGTCGGCCAGAAGATATGCCCGCAGCTCAACTTTATTCGGGTGACCATCCAACCACTGGCGAATTTCTTTCAATTTTGAATAGTTTCCTTCACCAAACTTGTCTGTATACAATGAGGTAAAGTTACCTTTTGCCGTGTCGATACGAATATTCTTCTGCCATTGAACAGACAATACCGCATTTAATGATCCGGCAAGACCATCTTGCTTAATCAGATCCCACTCGCCTTTATCTAACCAAACGCCACCAACAAGTGCGCTGTAATCTAAACGATGCGGGCGCTTTGAGGTTATACGGAATTTCCGCATGATTTTGCCTGACTGCGGGCAAAGTAAGGCCTTTTCAGTATCAACAGCCTCACAGAGAATATTTTCATCGACGTGATAGTCGGGGTTATTCTCTTTCCATACCACATAGTCTTCGATTAAAATCCAATTTCCACCACACTCTGTGCAAGTATGTGCGCGAAATAAACCATCCATGATACGTGGTGCTAAATAACCAACCTTACAACTTGTACACTTCATTATTCATATATCCTTATTTGATCGCGTCATTTTACGGCAAAACGACAGCCTACGATTTACAACTATTCAAGATTGCTTCAAGCATTAATATTTCCTAAAAATAATTGAGTTGAAATGTGCCATTACTCACTCAAAATGATGGCATGGTAGAGCGTTAAACCGAACATTCATTAACGAATTTCGCGGCTTTTTCGCTTCGCTAAATACGCATTTTTGAGCATAAACAACTCACATGCGGCCCGTGTTGCCGTGGTGGGTTGCTCCCATGCACCACACAGATCCCTTGTATTATCAGGCGTTCGTGTAAACTGGCGACATTGCCCGCATTTATTTATGTCTCCATTCATATTTCATCACTCCTTGTTTATTCAATGCAAACACACAGACAAAGAAAAACCCACCGTTCGTCTTTATACTTGCGTACTAAGATGAACGATGGGTTTCGATATTTCAAGATCTGACCACTAACCCTATTTCGTAGTTAACGTACTTGCTTTCCTTGCACCCACACTTTCGCAATATTGTCAGTTTGAGATAACGAAATGATCTTCTCAAGAATATCATGCGGAGAGTCCATCTCAGGCCAAATTCGTAAGTTGCCACGCTCACTGTCAGGTGCAACAACAATGGCATCAAAATGGTATTCAGGAGCAAACACCCCCACTTTTTCTCCCAATACCTGACCGCCACCGTTTGTCGCCATCCAGAATGACTCAAGATAACTGATACGGGAGCCACTCACTCCACGCTGATCCGCTGGTAAGTGGCAGTCAACACCATCTTCACGAACCCGTGAGTGTGTCACTGCATCAAAACATGCCCGGAAAATTGACGGCGACGGTGCTCCTGCAATGTCACTACCCAATCCGATTTTTACATTTTGATTAAGTAATTCGCGTGTCTGCATAGCGGCATTGGCAAAATACATATTCGACAATGGGCAGTGCGCGATACCCGCACCAAACTCATTCAGCATCATTACATCGTCATCGTTAATAAAAATGGAATGCGCCAATACTGATTTATTGTTTAGCAGACCTGCATCCGCGTAAATTTCAATATCAGTTTTACCATAGCGTTCAAGACTATATTCTCTTGCCCAATCACTTTCTGAACAATGCGTTTGCATGTGCAAATCATACTTTTGCACCAACGAACCAAGCCCTTTTAACATCAAATCTGTACAACTTGGCACAAAGCGAGGTGTAATAACTGGCTTAACCAAACCCCTTTCATTGCCGGCCATCGACCGTACATTGGTGATAAATAATTCCGTATCTAGCAATGCCTGCTCTACACTGCTTTCACGATAAAATTCAGGGCACTGCTCATGGTTATCCATGTTCACTTTACCCACAAAAGCACGCTGCCCCTGAGCTAAACAGCTGCTCGCCAGTATTTCTGTTGATTCTCGGTAAATCGACGCGAAATAGACCGCGCTCGTGGTACCGTTCGCGAGTAAAGTACGGCTGACATCCTGATATATCTGCGAGGCAAAATTGTTATTGACATAGCGATTTTCAAGCGGAAAAGTGTAATTCAATAGCCAATCAAACAGTGGCAAATCAAGCCCTTTACCTGCCTGTGGCCACTGTGGTGCGTGGCAATGCAAATCAACTAGCCCCGGCATCAGGTACTGCCCCTTAGGGAGTATTTCCAGCTTATTGCCAGCGCGTAACGCCTCAATCATCACGGGATACTGTGGCTCATCAACGGTCAGAGTGATGGTGATATCCCCGTTTTGACCAATCACAATTAAAAAATCTGAAAGGTAGTCAAATTCACCTTTTATTGGGCAGTGAAATGTATCTGCGACTAAGGCAAAACGAACCTGCTGTAAATCAATCATGTTATGCCTTCTGTTGTTGTTCTTTCACGATGGTGATTTCATTTTCAGGTAACACAAAGTTCAAAATCACTGCCGCTAAAGCACCAATAGCAATACCTGAATTCACTAAATAGCCGGCAAGTTCTGGCAGCGCATAAACCAATTCACGCGGCATAAGCACGGCACCTAAAGACAACATAATAGGCAAGCCAACAACTAGCATATTGCGTTCATTTAATTGAATGTGCTGAATAACCCGGAAGCCATTCATTGCAATCACGACACAAATGACGGAGAAAATACCAGAGATCACGGCATGCGGAACCGAAGCGATCAGGCTCGTCAGTTTTGGCACTAAGCCCAAAATAAGCAAAATGACACCACCAGCAATAATGGCACGACGTGATGAAACACCCGTTACAGCGATAATCCCTGCATTGGTGGAATAACCGGTTACCGGACTCCCCCCCAGCAAAGCACAGACAAAATTTCCTGTTGCTTCACCGGTTGCGCCACGGTTCAAACGCTCATCGGTCAACTCGACGTCTGTTACCGCACTGATAGCACACCAGGTACCTGTCGTCTCAACTAAGACAATCATGGCAATAAACAGCATGGTAAGAATAGCTAATGGCTCAAATTTCAGTTCACCAAATGGCAGTAACGATGGCAGCTGTATCCAAGAAGACGTCGCCACGGTTGAAAAGTCAGCCATACCAAAGCCCGCCGCGACCAGTGTACCAATAACAATCGCACCAATAACAGAAGCTAATCGTAACCAATGCAGTGATTTAATGAAGCAACCAAGCAGAATAAATGCCGACAGTGACACCATACTCGACAATGCAATCACAATGTTTTCAGTCGGGGCCGGGCCGGAATAGATACCATTAAAGGCAACAGGCAACAAAGATATACCCACCACAATAATCACGGTACCGCCGACAATAGGTGGCACAAAGCGTCGAACTAATTGACTAAATAGATTTACGGGCTTACCCAATAAGGCAACAAAAATAGCCACAGGGATCATCGCACCATAAACCGCCCCCATACCCATGGTTTTACCAATGGCTGCAATCGCACCAATTGGAATATAAGATGGCCCCTGCATCACTGGCATTTTCAGCAATAGCCCAGACTGAATAATGGTCGCGACACCTGCAACAATAAACGTCATTTGGATCAGTGAGGCCGTATCAGCAACAGATAGAGAAAGCAGGCCAGCAAGAATGATAGGAACAATATACAGATCCATTGCAAGCACATGTTGTGCACCTAGTGAGAATGATTTAGCGAGTGAAATCTTCTCGTCGATATTTGTCAGGTTAGGATTTTTCATGATTCGTCGGCAAAAATAGACAGCGTTAAGTGACAACCGGATAGCGATTCCCTATCCGCGTATTCCCTGTTGCAGCACTGCGCTAACAACAGGACTTTTCAGTTCACCCTTCTAATATGCATAACAACACATTAACCATGTAAGAGCTGAAAAGTCCGCGAATCATACATCAAAAAAAACACAAAGCAATCGTTTGCGCAGCAATAAAAACAATTAGCAATCGTTTACTCTGTAGAGACAAACTGAAAGGTCGCACGTGGGTCCAAATGAATATAATCAGCCAGTACTCCCTGCACCGTACAAAAAACGTACTCGCCATCCATCAGCTTTGGGCTCATACCCGCGAGTAATTGCGTCAATTCCTTTATTCCACTCATTACTACCATCCTTTATATTGAAAATATGCTTAAAACATCATAAAAATCATCTACACTGAACCTAATTTTTAGCTCTATTTTTGGTTCACACATGGCGATTACGACACTTGACACCCACACTGCATTAATTGTGATTGATCTGCAAAAAGGGATTATAGCCCTTGATACGTGTCACCCAGTACAGCCCGTTATCCATAATGCCTGCAAACTGATTGAAGCCTTTCGACACGCCCAATTACCCGTTGTACTGGTCAATGTGGCGGGTGCCCCGTCAGGCCGAACTGAACAAATCGTATCGAATGTGCAACGCCCTAATGATTGGAGTGATTTATCTGACGATATCACCCCTGAATCAAGCGACCATTTAATTACAAAAACAACCTGGGGAGCCTTTACCAATACCGATTTAGACCAATACTTAACCACCAACAATATCACGCAGGTTGTGATTGTCGGTATTGCCACTAGCATTGGTGTTGAATCAACCGCACGCCAAGCTTGGGAGTGCGGTTACAACATTACATTACCGACAGATGCAATGACTGACTTAAACTTAGCTGCACATAATAATAGTTTGAATAATATATTCCCTCGACTATCAGAAACAGGGATCACTCAAGATGTATTATCACTGATACAAAAGGCAAAAAATGCTTACCAAGAATAGGCAACCGTGCCGATAATATACCCTTTTGGTACAAAACCAAAATAGCGACTATCTAAACTATTGTCACGGTTATCGCCCATAACAAAATACTGGCCAGCAGGTACTTTCCATACACCTGTTGGGTTTTCATTTTGTTGGTAATAACGATGCATCTGATCTCTTCTATTCTTATTATTTAATATGTTATATTTATTTTTATCTATTGATTCTTCATATACTACTGAATATTTATCATAAGGCTTAATTTCAACTTTTTCTATTATAGGATCTGAACACAAATCTGTTTTACCTTCACAAGATGGTATGACTACGAGTTTCTTGTTCTTATAAACAATTGTGTCACCGGGTAATCCTATGATTCTTTGGACAAAATCAATCTGTGGATTTTTAGGATATTGAAAAGCAATGATTTCACCGCGTTCAGGCTCTACTTTAGATTCTGATTTTCCAAATTGTACTCCAGCAAATCGATAGTTTCCAAAGCCTCGCTTATCAATAACAATATATTCCCCTTCATTTAGCGACGGTGCCATGGCACTTGATGGAATGGAATAATAATCAATAATAAATACCCGACTAACAAATATAATCGATAATATTGAAAAGTTAGCTAATAGCGGCATCCACCATCTAGCATACCAAAGCCTATTTTCGCTGGATTTATATCGGCGTGCAGCTATGTATGCATGGACAGGACAGAGAATAAAAAGAACCCAATAATAATTAACATCAATAATCATTATTGCGATCATCAAAACTGAGTATACCCCAAAATACCTTGCTTTATTAACATAAAGAAATACAAATTGCTGAGTAATTATCCCTAGAATGATTGCCAACCATCCTTTCGGCTTCCAATAAGTCTCCACTATCACTCCTTTCATGATTAGATATAGTATGATTTCATATCATAATAATAATGATGTGTTTCTACTAATAACAGAAAATACTGACATATTATGAATAGAGAGTGGGATGATGCGAATGGATAATGCGCAAGAAATGTCAGAATTGTTGACCCTTTAGGTACAAACGTTTTGAGGTAGCGTAGCGATAAAAAATGCACTCCCGAAAGAGTGCATCCTATTTTTATTCGTGCAGCGGAACCGTTACAAAGCCCAGCCACCCGCGTAAAACAAGACAAGCACGATAGCGATAACAACCGTACCTACATTCAAGCGCTTCCATTCACCGGAGACAACACGACCAATCACCAGAGAACCAAAACCCAGCATGATACCGGTTACGATGTTGCCTGTTAATACGATAAACACAGCACACATCAGGCCAGAAAGGGCATCAACGGTATCATTCATATCAAGCTTACTGACATTACTTAGCATCAATAAGCCCACATACATCAGCGCTGGAGCTGTTGCATAAGCCGGTACAAGATAACTCACTGGCGCCAAAAATAGCATTAACAGGAATAGACTACCGACGACGGTTGCAGTCAAACCCGTTTTGCCGCCCGCAGCTGTGCCCGCAGCCGATTCAATGTACACGGCTGCAGGTGCACCACCCACAAAACCCGCGAAAATGCTACTGACTGAATCAGATGTCAGTGCCTTGCCGCCATCAATGATCTGACCGTCTTTATCAAGTAAGTTTGCTTGACCAGACACCGCACGAATGGTGCCGGTTGCATCGAATATCGCGGTCATGACCAATGCTAATACACTCGGTAACACAACAGGACTCAACGCGCCCATGATATCCATGCTACCCAGTAGTGATTTCCCTTCACCGCCAAATGAAGGCATAGCAAACAGACCTTTATACGTTACGTTAGGATCAAAGATTAAACCAAAAATTGAAATACCCACGATAACCAACAAGATCCCGCCAGGGACGCGGCGCTTCTCTAAACCGAAGATCACGGCCAAGCCAATCACCGACATTAACACGGGCAGTGAAGTAAATTCACCGAGCATGACAGGCAAACCAGCATGCGGGTTTTTTACCACCAAACCAACCCCGTTCGCCGCAATTAGCAGCAAAAACAGCCCAATACCAATCCCGGTACCGTGAGCAATACCCGACGGTAAGTTAGTTAAAATCCACTGACGGACACCCGTAACGGTAATCGCGGTGAAGATAACCCCCATCAGGCATACGGCTCCCAGAGCAACGGGAATACTGATCCCCTGCCCCAACACCAAGCTAAATGCGGTAAAAGCGGTCAGCGAAATGGCACAACCAATTGCCATCGGAAGATTGGCCCATAACCCCATGAGCAATGATCCAAAAGCGGCGACCAAACAGGTGGCAATAAAGACCGAACCTTGATCAAAACCAGCCGATCCTAACATGCTTGGCACCACGATCACCGAATACACCATCGCAAGAAAGGTTGTTAATCCGGCCACCAGCTCTTGGCGAACACTGCTGCCACGTTGGGTGATCTTAAAAAAACCGTCCAAACCACTGGTACGTGGCCCATCCGTTACTACACCTGCAGATTCATGTTGAGCCGAACTATTTTCAGACACGATATTATCCTTTGTTAAAACCGACATGCAGATTGTCACTGCATCCCCTAGACAGTGTTTAGCGCCCTCTTTCTCCGCCAAGATAGCAATCGATTGCTATTTCAGTGGCAAAACAAGGCATTTTAATGCTTTCTCTACTGATTACGCTGTGTAAGTGAATCAATCGAATAATTCGCGGCGATTATACGCCTTACAGATGGTCTGTCTTTAAAAAGTTAAACATTAGCTGTTGATAAAATAAACAAGCGCCAGATCGCATAATATTAAACCGTTACTGTTCATCTTGTTAAATACCCAGTAAGTTAAAACTTCAAAATAATGAAGATTAAAGTATCTAATGAAAGAGCTCTATATCAGTAAAGAAGGTACGGCCATCATCAACATCGCTAGGTACCTGATGACAACCTCGGTCTATGATCGGTTACAAACCATTGATTCGCTCTCTGAAGAGTTGGGGGTTTCCGTCGGCTTTATTCAAAAGGCATTGATCACGATTGAGAGTCAGCACGCTGTCACACTATTAAAACAGGGTCGCAATGGCACTTTTATCTCCCAGCTTGACTATCAAAAACTGGTGAAACTCGCAGGATTCAGCCATGTGGTCTGCGCCATGCCCTTGCCTTATACCAAACACTATGAAGGCATTGCCAGTGGCTTAAAATCTCAGCTTAGTCACTTACCACTGTACTTCGCCCATATGCGCGGCGCCGATGTCCGGGCCGAGTGCCTCAAAGCCGGCACCTATGACATCGCGATTATGTCAAAACTGGCAGCACAAACACTCAGCAATGGATTTTCAACCGCGATTGACCTGGGCCGGCACTCTTATTCACACGCCCACCGCTTGATATACCGCAATGGCGACTATGACAACATCAAAAAAGTGGGGGTCGATCCCGATTCACCGGACCAAAAAATACTGACCCAAAAAGCATTTGCCAACAATGCAATCCAAATTATTGAAATCAACTACGCAGACAGCTTAGCCCATCTGGCATCTGGCCATATCGATGCCGTGGTATGGCTCCCTGAAGCCATCGACATGGATAAATTCGGCCTGAGTGAGCGCCCGCTAGATCACCTTAAAGAGTGCCAGCTGGCATCAGAAGCGGTCATGCTGGTTAGCAGCCACTCTGCACATGTGAGTGCTATGCTGAGAAAACTGCTAGACATCCCAGCCTTGCTAAATCATCAGCAAGCCGTGATTAACGGTACGATTACACCCAGTTATTAAGTGACACCATTACGGAGAGTATCATGAAGGATCGTCTACGCTTACTCCAACAAGCGAATGTGATTAGCGAGGCATCGGCCTCTGCCTGTTTACGCGCTCATGCCCTACTGCAAACTCAGTTAGGCGCAGCTATTGACAGCGAACAGTACCAGATGGCCCTTACCCATCTGGCTCGTGCCTTTGATCGGATCCGCGCCAATGAGCCGATTGAACAAGGACTGGATCCGGAATTACTCAGCGAGATCACAGCCGATCCCGCCTTTGAGGCCATCGCTACTCTCAATCAAAACGTACTCACCACACTCGCATTAGAGGCTGTGCCCGACAGTGAAAACTCCTATTTTTTAAGCAATTTACTCTCACTCCATTATGCTATGGCGGAGAAGGTATAATGCACATTAATCCAGAGGGTTACACCTATTGCCATGAGCACCTGCATATTGATTTGTCGGAGCAAAAGCACGATCTCGATTGCAAGCTGGATCAGTACACCCTGCTTCGTGATGAGTTAATACAACTGCGCGATCGCGGGGTGATGAATATCGTCGAAGTAACTAATCATTTTATGGGAAGAAATCCTCAATTTATTGAAAATTTAATCTCCGATACCGACATGAATATTTTGCTATCGACCGGCTATTACATTGAAGGCTTCTTTCCCGACGCACTCTACCAGCAATCAGCACAAACCATCTGCAATGACATGGTACGAGAAATTGAGCACGGCATTGCTGGCAGCACGCTGAAAGCCTCACTGATCGGTGAGATCGGCAGCAGTGAAGGCCACTTTTCCGAAACTGAGCAAAAAGTCTTTCAAGCCGCCGCCATGGCGCACTATGCCACCGGACGGCCAATCTCTACCCATTTGTCCATGAGTACCATGGGCCGTGAGCAAATCCTGTTACTCAAACGCTATGCGGTTGATCTTACCTGCGTCACCGTTGGGCATTGCGATCTACGGGATAACCTCGATGACATTCTCTGGCTTATCGATCAAGGCTGCTTGGTTCAGTTCGATACCATAGGCAAAAACAGCTATTACCCAGACAGCCAGCGTATTGAGATGCTCAAAGCACTGGCGCAACGCGGGCTGCTTAGCCGCGTCATGCTTTCCATGGATATTACCCGCCGTTCGCACCTTAAGCACAATGGCGGCCTCGGATTCAGTTATCTGATTGATCACTTTGTCCCTTTATTACGTGAAAACGGTATTCGTGATCAAGAGATTGAACAGATGTTACGCCTTACCCCCTACGCACTATTCCAATAAAATAAGTCCAATAAAACAAGGTTGTTGATATGAAAAAGATAGGCATTGCCGGATTACAACGTGAACAAATAAAAGCACAGATCGAACAGGCTGTTCCCGGTCAGTTTGACTGCTATATCCTCAATGACATGGAAGCGGCCATGAAAGTCAAATCTGGCCAGCTCGACTATTACATCGGCTGCTGCAATACCGGTGCGGGTGCAGCCCTGTCGATGGCTATCGCGATCATCGGTTTCGCCCAAAGCTGCACCATCGCCAAGCCTGCTATTCAAGCCAAGCAAGCTGAAATTGATACGTTTATAACAGAAGGAAAAGTCGCCTTTGGCCTTTCCGTCGAACATGTCGAACACGCTATTCCGATGCTCATTACATCGCTAGCCAGACAGTAAGGATACCGTCATGGACTTTTTACAACTCGGTTTAATCAGTATGCTTTGTGCACTGACGGCACTGGTCGCCAATATGAGTGCATCTGTATTTCACGATGGAATACGCCCTATTCTTCCACAACTGGTTGAAGGGCATATGACCCGCCGCGATGCCGGCTCTGTCGCGTTTGGTCTCTCTATCGGTTTCGTCGCCTCGGTGGGCATCTCTTTTACCTTGTCAACCGGGCTTCTTAACCCTTGGCTACTCTTTCTTCCTACCGATATTCTTGGCGTGATGATCGGCAGCCGTGTTCTGGCTGCGTTAGCAGGGGGGCTATGGGGAATATTAGTCGTAACCTCTCTGTCAGGGGTTAACGCCGTATTAACGGGCCTACCTGTTGATGCGCTGGGTGCGCTTGGCGAGCTGGGAACCCCAGTCATGACGGCCTTTGCCCTATTTCCACTATTGGCTATTTTCTATCAATTTGGCTGGCGCGCAGGGGCCGTTGCCGGCGCGGTTGTACTGCTTGCCCGCCTGCTCACTATCAAATTCACTGGTATCTACCCTGAATCCATTCAGATTTTTGTCGGTATGGTGATGCTGGTTGGTATCGCGATTCGTAACGATATCCAAGACAAAAAGAACGGCATTGAACCGCTGGATATGTCTGGCATGCACAGCCTGTTTGAAGAACGCACCAAGCGGATCATGAAAAATCTGCCGCTGTTGGCGGCAACCGGTGCATTGATCGCCGTGGTCGCCAATGCAGGATTTTTTGCGGGATCGGAAGTGTCGATTTACTCTCTGGCTGACGCCTACAAAATCACTGATCCAACAGAACAAGATGCGGCAATCCGTCAGGTTGCTCTGTCTGAGTTCATGCGCGGATTAGGTTTTGTACCATTGATTGCCACCACAGCACTGGCGACGGGTGTCTACGGCATTGTCGGGATGACCTTTGTCTTTGTAGTCGGTTATCTATCACCCAATATCCCTGTTGCAGCAGTACTTGGTGCGCTGACAATCTGCTTGGAAATCATGTTGCTACGCCGTATTGGCCGCTTCCTTGAACAATTTCCATCCATCCGTAATGCCTCAGACAACATTCGTAACTCAATGAACACCCTGATGGAATACGCTTTACTCATTGGTGGGGTCTTAGCCGTGATGAAGATGGGAGCAACAACCGGATTAACCGTCTTCACTATCTTGTTCTTCCTAAACGAAGTGATGGGACGCCCTATTCTGAAAATTGCGGCCCCTGCGGTTGCCGCCATTCTCACTGGTGTTGTACTCAATATTCTCCACGTACTCGGCTTGTTCGCCCTGTAACCATTAAGCCAATAAAGCGGCACCTCCTGATATTAAAAAATAGTCAGGCTGGTTTCGTGCGCCTTGAAAACGGTGGCAATGCATGTGAATAGCCGCATGCCACCGTGTATTCACCATACTCTGTTGAGTAATAATGTTGAGTAATAACTATGTTTATTGATGCCTTACAGAAACAGAATCCCGCACTGCGAGATTGTGCCGTTAGCCTCCTCCGGCAAGGTACAATCCTGCCCGATACTTATGTGATTGATGTTGACCAATTTCGCGCTAATGCCCGGATGATCAAAGCCACTGCCGATAAATACCAAATCAAACTCTATGCCATGACCAAGCAGTTTGGTCGTAACCCATTACTGGCTCGCATGTTAGTCGATGAGATTGGTTATGAGGGAATTGTGTGTGTTGATTTCAAAGAGGCTCTCCATTTTCAACAATTTGGGATCACCATCAGTCATATCGGTCATCTGGTCCAACCCCCTGCCCATTTCATCAATAACATCGTGACCACCATCAAGCCTGAAGTGGTGACAATATACTCGCGAGAGAAGGCACAAGCGCTATCGCAAGCCGCATCCCAAGCAGGTTACACCCAAGCCATTTTACTGAAGTTTTACGCACCATCCGATCCGCTCTACCCTAACCAAGAGGCCGGATTCCCACTTGAAGCACTGGCGGACACTCTGGCATTCATCAGCCAACTGCCCAATATTTCTATTGCTGGGATCACCCACTTCCCTTGCTTTCTCTATCAGCCACAAAGTCATTCAACCCAACCGACTCCCAATCTGCATACCGCAATCGCAGCCGCTGAACAGGCTGAATTATTAGGCTACCCGATGGTACAGATCAATCTGCCATCATCCACCAGCTGTGAGACCCTGCCGTTAATCCATCACATGGGCGGAACTCATGGCGAACCCGGCCATGCGCTAACGGGGACCACACCCGCCAATCAGGATGGCAGCCAGCCCGAAAAGATTGCCATGCTATATATCACCGAGATCTCCCATCACTTCAATGATCGGAGTTACTGTTTTGGTGGTGGGCACTACAGCCGTAGCCAGTTACAGACCGCTCTGGTCTATGACACAAAAGGACATAGCGATCATCATCCTGGCATTGATAACAGTGCTTATCAGCGACTAACGCTGAGCCCATCAATGGAGAACAATATCGATTACTACTTCCAGCTTAATGGTCTCTGCCCAGTGGGTTCACCCGTGGTAATGGCATTTCGTACTCAGCTGTTTGTCACTCGCAGCGATGTAGCACTGGTCGAAGGAATAGCCAGTAACACGCCTCGTTTACTCGGAATATTTGATACCCAAGGCAAAGAAATAAAAAGGTGACCCATGGCTAGATTCATCGTTATTGTGCTGGATGGTTTCGGGATCGGAGAAATGCCCGATGTGCTCAGACAACGGCCACAAGATATCGGGGCAAACACGGCAGTAAAGTTACTCAACCATTTTCCGTTAAAACGGCTACCGACACTGGAACGGTTGGGATTACTGAATGCTCTCCCTGCAACACGTTCAATCATGCAGCCTAACCATGATGCCTGCTGGGGTAAAGCACTGCTGGCTCACTTCGGTTGCGATACTTTTATGGGCCATCAGGAGATCATGGGGACACAGCCCAAACCGCCGACCATTACCCCCTTCAGCCAGTCTATTACGGGCATTGAAATCGCACTAAAAGCGCAGGACTATCAGGTTGTTCGCTTCAGCCAAGATGGCCTGTCGCTGTTAGTCGTAAACAGCAGTGTGGTGATCGGTGATAACCTAGAAGCCGATTTAGGCCAAGTCTATAACCTTACCGCCAATTTCAATCAAATCAGCTTTGATGAGGTAAAGCGAATCGCACAGGTTGTCAGGCAGGCGAATACGGTTAGCCGCAATATTGCTTTCGGCGGGCATGTACCGAGCATGGATGCGATCTTTAACGCCATAGAAACTCAACAAAACGATCAGGGTATCCCGACTTATATTGGTGTTAATGCGCCCAATTCAGGAACCTATGAAAATGGGTTTCAAGTGGTGCATCTCGGTTATGGGGTTGATGCAAACACACAAGTTCCTCATTGCTTGCACCAAATAGGTATTCCGACCAATCTCTATGGCAAAGTAGCCGATATTGTCCAGAACGACACGGGCATCTCTTACCGGGAGGTGGTCGATACCAATCAAGTCTTCACCTTGTTACTGAATGATCTTAATCATCAAACAACCGGTTTTTTTTGCGCCAATGTGCAGGAGACAGATCTTTCCGGTCATCAGCAAGATCCGAAACGCTATTGGCAAATTTTAGAAAAAGCCGATGCAGGCATAAACCGAGTAATCAATACCATGGCCATCGACGATCTCTTAGTGGTTATGGCCGATCATGGTAATGACCCGTTTATTGGCCATACCAAGCACACCCGCGAAATGGTACCTGTTTTGGTCTACCGCGCAAATCAATCCAACAAGCACTATGGAGAATTAACCACCCTTGCTGATATTGGTGCCAGTGCCGCCGAATTCTTTGGCGCAAACTGGCCAGAGTCCGGCCAAGCGAGTATTACCTAATACCAAGGTAAAAAAAGGCTCCCTGGCTGGGGGAGCCTCAGTCAAATGACTAAAGAATTGAAAGGTGGAGCAAGGGTAATTATTAAGCGTTTTTTAATGCATATTGAATAAGTTTTGCCGCCAGTTTTGCGGTATGGTTCTGATAGTCAAATTCGGTATTAAGCCCCGCCATATCCATGATCCTGACTTTACCACTGGCCATGATCTGCTTGATCACCATCTCAACCACAGCAAGGTTGACACCATAAATACGCGACATATTTACGCCTTCTGCGATCGCAGAAGAAAATACACCCAAATCAATACTCAGATGAACATGATCCACCTTATCAAGATAGGCTTTTACTGTGGCTTGAATATGTTTCCGGTTTTTCATTTTCATTTGGCTATCCAGCAACCATTGCGCACCTAATTCTTTGGCATAGGCAAATGTTGCCTGAGTATTAGTGTGATCGCACATCCCAAGCCCAAGATAATGAAATTCACGCTGTTGTGCCTGACAATCACTAGCAACGGTATGGAAAGCGGATCCTGCACGCACAGCGAGTGTTCTTCTGAGCTGGAAATTAGCATCAATATTGATAATGCCCACGCGTGGCTCACAGGCATGAGGGATCTGAGCAATGCCATCAGAATGCATGTCGTTGGCAGCCTGATTCACCGTATCAGATAATGCCTGATAACTGGCTATCGCGACTTCATGTCCGCCGCCAAGCATAATCGGCATATGACCAAGCTGAAGCATGTCACGCAGTTTCTGATACTGGATAGACCGCATCGCATCAAAACTGCTTTCTGTCGTATCAGCGATGTCTTGTTCGTCAATCACACCCGCATCATACAGAGACATAGAGGCAGAGACAGGCAGTGCAGCTAAAGCCCGGCGGATGCCGTTCGGCCCATCTTTTGCGCCGCTGTGTGCATCGAAATAATTCAAACTGAGATCACTGGCAAGCCCCAACACCACGGCACCGATTTCACGTTGTTCTGAATAAGGTTCAATCATCGCGATAGGCTTATGTGACACTACGCGCTGGGTTGGTAGGGTAAACGAAAACCAACGTTTGAAATCCAACATGATTGATCCTTACTTAAGTCTGTCTGCTGTTATAAATCAGGTGGTAATACTCTCGCCGCTTGTAATACGGCAAAAATAATCTTATTTTTACGTTTAATGACACGATCTTCCGGCGCCATCACACTGACTGCACCAACGATCTTATTGCCTGAAAAAACAGGGGCGCTGACCCCAGAAACCCCAGCATCATATTCCGAGGTACTGATGGCATAACCATCATGCTTTATCTGTGCTAATTCACTTTGCCAGCGATCCAGCTCATCCGGCTCATGGATACCAAAATGATGCAAAATAGACATCATCCGCTGCTCAGTCATATGGGCTAAAATCACTTTGCCCGATGCACCCCGGATCAATGGCTGGCTCTGGCCTTCTTCATAGGCACAACGTAATGCGTGAGGGCTGTCTATTCGTGCCGTACACAAAGCCCTAAAACCGACGGGAACCAAATACGCCACCATTTCACCCGTCTGTTGCTGCACCCGCTTTAATACTTGGTGCACCCCACTCGATAGTGGTGAAAATTGCTGGAAGTTACGCAGTAATTGCAAGGCTGCCGGACCAATGCTGTAACAGCTTTGACGAGGGCTTTCTTCAATCAGGTTCCAGTTTTTTAAAATCACCAAATAGCGGTAAACGCTGCTGGTTGGCATACTTGTTTGTTCGCTCAGGGACTGTGCTGTCATCGGCTCATTCGCAGAGGCGATATGCATCAGCACCTGTAACATTTTTTCGTTCGCGTTCAGTTTGTATTTACTTGTCATGAGTTTTTTCCTTTGGCCGTAGCTATTAATCCCTACCCAACCATTTCACACAACACCAATTATCACTATGTGATAATTTAAATCAAATAAATCAAGATGATTATTACAATATAAGAAAATAGGCCATTCTAGCAAAAACAAAATGCCAAGCTGAGTATGACCAGAAAGGCCACCGATCCGGAAAGTCATCGACGCTACGTGAATTTGCCACAGATCATGACAAACCAATCATTGCATTGTCATGTAAATATGTAGCACTTATTTCATCCTGTTTTTCATACAATTCTTTGATCTATCAAAACAAAGAAAAACCAATAACCCACTCAAAAATCACATAACAACAAATCTTCATCAATACGATCACTATCAATTACCTCTGTTGCTCTTAACCCTTGAGCTAATATTGACACATTGCAATCGATTGCCATTAAATGACACATTAGCTAATGTGGCTAAGATATAAAACAAAAAATATTAAAGCATTGTTTTAATTAGATAAATAAAAATAACCCTTTGTAATTTGATTGTATGCCTTTGTAATCACCTGTAAATTGCCGACTTTATTTTCTCCCTTTTCGTGGTCCATTCTTGTGTTTAAAAACCTTTCTATCGGAAAGAAAATTGCATCTATTTTCACCTGTATTACCGTCTTACTTATTGCCTTTGCGTTTCACCTCCAGACTGAAGTAAATAATGTCAGAAGTGAAATTGTGAATTTAACTGACTCTACGATGCCTAGCGTGCTGCAAGTCGAAGACATGCGCTATGAGTTGTCATATATCCGACGCGCGCAATACGCTATTTTGACCTATGACGATCAACAAAGAGTTCGTCAGCGTATTGATCGCGCCAACCGTCAAACCGTCGCTGTTGAACAAAGGTTCAAAGCCTACGGTGCAACTGTCGCTTCAAAGTCTGAACAGCAAGTTTTTGATCGCCTGATGAATCATTGGCGTGAATACGAGCGCTCACTTAATGGCTATAATAAAGCGGCATATAATGGCGACATGGAGCAAGCCCGCTCTGTTCTTTCTGAGTCATTTGGTGAATATAACCGAGTAGAAAAAAGCATTAACGAACTGCGTAAAATGAACCTTGTTTTTATCAAAAACAATCAGCAAAGTGTTCTTGATAGCGTAGCCACCATGCTCACTCTGGCGATTGGCTCTGTCATGGCAATCACTGTTTTTATGATCGTCATGAATATCTTCCTGACCCGCCAGATCTGTCGCCCACTAAACCTGATCATGGAACAATCTGGTGCCATCGCTCAAGGTAATCTGGCTTATAAGCTAGACCGAGCGCAGATCGGTAATGATGAGTTAGGTAAGCTGGCTGACTCCAGTATCACCATGCAAGCGGATCTGCGCCGCCTGATCGAAGACATTATTGCGGCAGTCACCCAACTCAGCTCCGCGGTGGAAGAAGTCAGTGCTGTTGCGGCTCAAACATCTGCAGGGATGGATAGCCAGCAAACGGAAATCACCACCGTGGCGACCGCCATGGATCAAATGCGCGCAACGGTCGCAGAAGTAGCCAGTAACACTGAAAATGCCTCAACCTCTGCCATTGAAGCAAACCACGAAGCACAGCAAGGCGCACAGGAAGTTAGCCAGACGGTAAATCAAATTCAGCGAGCGTCAGATGAAATTGAAAATGCGGGAGCACTTGTCGCCCAACTTGAAAAAGAATCGACCAACATCAGCATGGTGGTTGATGTGATTCGGGACATTGCCGAGCAGACGAACTTGCTGGCATTGAACGCCGCTATCGAAGCGGCTCGGGCGGGTGAGCAAGGTCGTGGCTTTGCCGTGGTTGCCGATGAAGTGCGTACACTGGCAGGCCGTACTCAGCATTCCACCGGAGAAATTATCTCTATTATTGAGAAGCTACAGAAAAGTGCGAACGAAGCACGTGAAGCCACAACGGTAAGTTGTTCTCTGATCCAATCTTGTGTGACGCAAAGTCAGGGAACCGGAGAGAAAATCCACTCTATTGAGTCCACCGTCAGCCATATCGCCGATATGAGTGTACAAATTGCCAGTGCATGCAGTGAGCAAGATTCCGTGACAGAAGATCTGCAGCGCAGCGTTGCCCGCATCAATGCCTCTTCTACTGAAGTCGCTCAAGGTGCTAGCCATACGACACAAGCATGTAATGAGCTAAACCAATTGGCGAGCAGTCTCCAAAACACCATGAGTAAATTCCGTTTATTATAAACGTGATGCATTAATTCATTTGTTTTTATCAAAGCCAGCAAACACTGGCTTTGTTTTAATTTTAAGCGTTATATCTACATTTCGTAATTAAAATGAACCACATCATAGCTAAAACATAAAGCTAGAATGCTATGCCGTTGTTAAACATTGTAATTTTCTGTAAAAAAGTATAAATTACGCTGCTTATTATTAATTGTCTTGTTGTTGTGGTTCATTATCGTGTTTAAAAATCTTTCAATTGGAAAGAAGATTGCTTCTATTTTTGCCTGTATTATCACCCTTTTAATTATCTTTACTTTTTTCCTTCATTCTGAAATTAATTTAGTCAGAAATAATATCGTTAATCTTACTGATTCTACTATTCCTAGCGTGTTGCAAGTGGAAGATATGCGTTATGAACTATCGTATGTCCGTCGTAATCAGTATGCGCTTTTGTCATATAACGATCTGCAAGAAATCCGCTCCCGTATTAATCAAACCAATAGCCAGACACAAAGTATTGAGCAGATGTTCAAAGCATACGGTGCCACCGTAGCCTCAAGCAGTGAACAGCAACTGTTTGACCGTCTTAGTCGCAATTGGAATGACTATAAGCGTTCACTGAATGGCTTCAATGAAGCGGCATACAATAACGACATGAAGACAGCCCGCGATATTCTCGCCAAATCATTTGAAGAGTATGGCGCCCTCGAAAAAAGCATCAACGAATTACGCGGTATGAACCTTGATTTCGTAAAAAGTAATCAACGAAGTATTCTTGATAGCGTTTCAGCTATGCTGCTGCTAGCCATTGCCTCGATCATTGCAATCACTCTATTTATGATTGCCATGAATATATTCCTAACCCGTCAGATCTGCCGCCCACTCAGCCTGGTCATGGCGCAATCTGACGCGATTGCAAATGGTAATCTGGCTTATAAATTGGACCGAGAGCAAATCGGTAATGATGAGCTGGGTAAACTAGCTGATTCTAGCATCACCATGCAAGCAGACCTGCGCCACCTAATCGAAGATATCATTGCTGCGGTCACCCAGCTTAGTTCAGCGGTGGAAGAAGTCAGTGCTGTAGCATCCCAAACATCTGCAGGTATGGACAACCAGCAGGCAGAGATCACCACCGTGGCGACCGCCATGGATCAAATGCGTGCCACCGTTGCGGAAGTGGCGAGTAACACAGAAAATGCATCAACCTCTGCCATTGAAGCAAACAATGAAGCACAACAAGGTGCGCAGGAAGTCAGCCAAACCGTTAACCAAATCCAGCGTGCATCTGATGAAATTGAAAATGCAGGATCGCTGGTTTCCCAACTTGAAAAAGAATCGGCTAACATCAGCATGGTGGTTGATGTGATCCGTGATATTGCTGAGCAGACAAACTTGCTAGCATTGAACGCCGCTATCGAGGCTGCTCGTGCGGGTGAGCAAGGCCGTGGCTTTGCCGTTGTTGCCGATGAAGTACGAACACTGGCAGGCCGTACCCAGCACTCGACCGGAGAAATCATCTCAATTATTGAGAAGCTGCAGAAAAGTGCTAATGAGGCGCGTGAAGCGACGACAGTCAGTTGTTCTTTGATCCATTCATGTGTCACCCAGAGCCATGACACTGGAGAGAAGATCCACTCTATCGAGTCGACCGTTAGTCAAATTGCGGATATGAGTGTACAGATTGCCAGCGCATGCAGCGAGCAAGATTCGGTAACTGAAGAGCTGCAACGCAGCATCGGAAGAATCAATGAATCGTCAACAGAAGTAGCACAAGGCGCTAACCACACCACACAAGCTTGCAATGAGCTAAGCCAGCTTGCACACAGTCTTCAACAGACAATGAACCAATTTCGACTACTATAACCTTTATCGGTAAACGTCGATTTTTAATAAAGCCAGCTTTTGCTGGCTTTATTTTGATCGTATATACCCAGTTATCGCTAATTTTTCAAATAACATTAGTCTAAATATTTTTTAAATCGCTAAAATATAAACTCAACATGTGGCAACAACATATTCACTTATTTGTACTTGAAATAAATATCAATACATTAAAATCTTGATTTTTATTATTAACAACACATTAAATTATCCATTTAATAGCATTATTTCGCTCAACTCACATTCGTCTTTATAACTTAAAAAGAATAAATCACAACAAATTATTAGTCGTGAAAAATACCTCCCTTGTAAATGTTTGTAACAGAGTGTAAGTTTGTGTGCCTGTTTTACATTCCTATTATGGTTCATTATTGTGTTTAAAAATCTCCCAATCGGAAAGAAGATTGCTTCTATTTTCACGTGCATTGCTGTGCTTTTAATTGCCTTTGCTTTTCTTCTGCAAAATGAAACAGATATAGTTAAACGTGAGATTGCCAATTTAACTGATTCCACTGTTCCTAGTGTATTACAAGTAGAAGATCTGCGTTATGAACTATCATACGTACGCCGCACTCAATATGCGATTTTGTCATACACTAATATTCAAGATATTCGTACTCGTATTGATAAAGCCAATCGCCAAACGCAAGGCGTGGAACAAATGTTCAAAACATACGGTAAAACTGTTACTTCAAACCAGGAAAAGCAAATTTTTGATCGCCTTATTAATAACTGGGATGAATACAAACTTTTACTAAAGGGCTTCAATGATGCGGCCTACAATAAGGATATGGATGCTGCCCGCACTATACTCGCGAAATCTTTTACAAAGTATGGGGATATCGAGACAGGCATCAACGAACTGCGTAACATGAACCTCAACTTCGTAAAAGGCAATAAAGAAAGCATTATTGATAGCGTATCTGCGATGTTGTCTTTAGCCATCGTCTCTATCATCGCGATCACCGTATTTATGATCGCCATGAACATATTCCTAACCCGTCAAATTTGTCGCCCACTTAACCTAATCATGGAACAATCTGATGCCATTGCGAAGGGTAACCTGGCATTTAAACTTAACCGAGAGCTAATCGGCAATGATGAGCTGGGTAAAATGGCAGACTCAAGCATCATCATGCAAGCGGATCTTCGCCATCTCATTGAAGACATTATTTCAGCCGTTACTCAACTCAGTTCTGCCGTTGAAGAAGTCAGTGCTGTTGCCGCACAAACATCAACAGGAATGGACACTCAGCAGGCTGAAATCACTACCGTTGTCACAGCGATGGATCAAATGCGAGCAACGGTCGCTGACGTGGCCAGTAACACAGAAAACGCGTCAACCTCAGCCATTGAAGCAAACAATGAGGCCCAACAAGGTGCACAGGAAGTCAGCCAAACCGTTAATCAAATCCAACGTGCATCGGATGAAATTGAAAATGCTGGCGCGCTTGTCGCCCAGCTTGAAAAAGAATCGGCTAACATCAGCATGGTGGTTGATGTGATCCGTGATATTGCCGAGCAAACGAACCTACTGGCATTGAACGCTGCTATCGAAGCAGCTCGCGCAGGTGAGCAAGGACGCGGTTTTGCCGTGGTTGCCGATGAAGTGCGTACATTAGCGGGTCGAACTCAGCATTCAACGGGGGAAATTATTTCAATTATTGAAAAGCTCCAAAGAAGCGCTAACGATGCCCGTGAAGCAACAACAGAGAGCTGCTCACTTATCCACTCTTGTGTAAGCCAAAGCCACGGCACTGGCGAGAAAATGCACTCTATCGAGTCTACCGTCAGCATCATCGCTGACATGAGCGTACAGATTGCCAGCGCATGCAGTGAACAAGACTCCGTAACGGAAGAACTACAACGTAGTATCACTAGAATAAATGAATCATCGACAGAGGTGGCTCAAGGTGCGAATCATACAACACAAGCATGTAACGAGCTCAGCCAGTTGGCAAATAGCCTGCAGCAGGCCATGAACCAATTTCGACTGATCTAACCGTTATCGGTGACGACATCGTCCTAAGCCAGCCAGATCGCGGGCTTGGTTTGATGGTTTAACGCACATAAAAAAGGCCGCAAATATTGCGGCCTTCGTATCAGAACAATCTGAACTGAACTAAAAACTCAGTAGCTTACGACCGGTTGTTTTATCAGCCGTATTCGATGACTGATCAGGTTGATTCGCTTTAGCACCTGATTGCGTACCCGCTCTTCCATTCGCCTTACCGCCAACCTTGCCTTTCGCGGCCGCTCCTGACTTTTTGCTCTTAGCCGATTTAGCTGACGACTTCTCTTGACCTAATGAACGCACTTTACCGCGGGCGGGCTGAGAAGGTTCTGCCGCTGGTTTTTGGGGTTTAACAGGCTCATCGGATGCTTCAGTTACTGGCTTATCACATAACACCAAGTAGAATTCATTATTAAATTCAACGACGTCACCATCATAGACTTTACGACGCTTACGTTGCTCAAGCTCACCATTAACCGCGACGTATCCTTCGGATATCGCAAACTTAGCTTCACCGCCACCACTTACTGCATTGGCAATTTTCAACACTTTGTAAAGCTCGATAGGCTGGGCGTTGACTTCCACCCCAAGGGCTTCTACTTCATATTCTTCGTGTTCTTCAGACATATTCATAACCAGTGGTGACATAACAATAAATAATTCTACCCTAAAGCCTGCTCGCAATCACCGATTCGCTACGCTATTCTCATCAGCCTGACATGGCGCGCACTATGCTCGCTCTAAATCCACCATCTTGAAGTAGCTTGGGTATACGCTACGCCCTGCCATCTCCTCCTGCAAATAACCCGCAAGGGATGATGGTATTTTAACCACCATCAGCCACTATGGCATTCACATTTTTTACCCTAATACCTAAAGGCAAGCCGTCATGCTGACGTTTAATAAAGACTCTGTATTTATCAAAAACCAAGCCGCAATCAGTGAAGCATCAAATCAAGTGCGCAGTGAAAAAGAAATCAAGCAAGAACAAATCCGCCAGAGCCTGCTCTGTGCCGCTCGTCAAGCTGGTGGAATCTGTGAGGATGATGCGTGATTTCCCCCTCTGAACCACCACGACTATGATATTTATACATCGGCTTGGGTAATTCCTATTATCCAAGCTGAGATTCTTCTGCTATTCCTTTATTGATACTTCCAATGATTTCAATCAGGACGATCAGTATGCACTATTGGCTTTTTCTCTTCGCTTCACTCTCTTGGGTTACGCCAACTCTCGCTGAAGAACCTCAGGCTTATTCAGAACAAAGCATTTACGACAAGCCGTTAATGGAACGGTATGTACTCGATGAATTAAAAGCGCTGCGTAAAGATCAATTAGATCTTGAGCGCCGCATGACCATTGAAATCACCGACCGTGAACTGTCGGTTGCCGATAAATCGATGAACTACGCCAATGTCACCGTCACCTACTTTTTCTATCTGATCGCAGGCGCGGCCTCACTGTTTGCTCTTATTGGCTGGCAATCACTGCGCGAACTGCGCGACAACACCAAAAAAGTGGCCGACCAACAGTTGCATGATATTGCAGAACAATATGAACAGAAATTTCATTTACTTGAATTAGACTTAAAACGTAAGACTCGGATCATTACCCAAAACAACAAGGAAATTGAGACGATTAATGAGATCCACAACCTCTGGCTACGCTCACAAAACTTGCAAACACCAGAACAACGTATTGAAATATATGACGAAATATTAAAAATTCGCCCCGGTGATCTTGAAGCTCTCACTTATAAAGCTGATGCCGCAATGGAAACCCGCGAATTTAACTGGGCACTCAGCCTCTGTAACCGAGTACTCGACCTTGACCCTTCCAATGCTCACGCGCTGTACCAGCGAGCCTGTGCCTATGCTTGCCTTGGCGTGGAGGAGCAAGCAATTAAAGATCTGGAACTCGCGATTCAAGGCAGTGGTTCATTACGTGAGCTCGCCGCAGAAGAAAAAGATTTTGAATCACTGTGGGGCAACGAGCGATTTGAATCCCTCATGGACCCATCTGACTAGTGACATCAATCACATGTGAGTAATTATCGAAAGATTAGGACTTTTCTCCATCCTGCTGTAAGCTAGCCCGCTTGCTGCCCATTGTGAGGCAGATCAAACTTTTCATCAGACTGAGAATTTTCTATGAGTTTTGCCTCTCTGGGACTTTGTACCCCTATCCTTGACGCTGTTGCTAACCAAGGCTATGAATCACCATCTCCAATTCAGGCGCAGGCAATACCTGCTGTTCTCGAAGGCAGAGATGTCATGGCGGCAGCGCAAACAGGTACCGGCAAAACTGCAGGCTTTACCCTTCCTATCTTAGAGCGCTTAAACAAAGGCCCTAAGGTACGAGCCAATCAAGTGCGTGCGCTGATCCTAACACCGACTCGTGAACTGGCGGCGCAGGTTCATGAAAACGTTGCTACCTATTCTAAACATCTACCACTTAGTTCAGCGGTTATCTTTGGCGGCGTTAAAATTAACCCGCAAATGATGCGCATGCGTCAAGGTGCAGATGTATTAGTTGCAACACCTGGTCGCTTACTGGATCTGTATAGCCAAAACGCGGTTAAATTTGATCAATTGGAAGTCTTGGTTCTGGATGAAGCAGACCGCATGCTAGACATGGGTTTTATTCGTGATATCAAAAAAATATTGAAATTTCTTCCAGCTCAACGCCAGAACTTACTGTTCTCAGCAACTTTCTCAGAAGAAATCCGCGAACTGGCTCGTAATCTAACCAACAATCCGGTTGAGATTTCAGTCACTCCGCGTAACAGCACCGCGACCACGGTTGA
Organism: Photobacterium nomapromontoriensis; assembly: GCF_050336815.1. NCBI lineage: Bacteria > Pseudomonadati > Pseudomonadota > Gammaproteobacteria > Vibrionales > Vibrionaceae > Photobacterium > Photobacterium nomapromontoriensis. The sequence goes on along the minus strand of NZ_JAKJSL010000036.1, from coordinate 41,779 downwards.
ACAGCTCGTACACCCTGTCGATAAAGCGAAAAAATCGGCGTTATTGACCAAGCTGATCCAAGAAAAAAAGTGGAAACAAGCCCTTGTTTTCACCCGTACGAAGCACGGTGCTAACCGTCTGGCGGCCTTCCTTGAAGCAAGAAACATTACAGCTGCGGCCATTCACGGAAACAAGAGTCAAGGTGCTCGTACCAAGGCACTGGCTAACTTCAAAACCGGTGAAATACGTATTCTGGTTGCAACGGATATCGCAGCCCGTGGCATTGATATCGACCAGCTACCGCAAGTTGTCAACTTTGAACTACCGAATATTGCTGAAGACTATGTTCACCGTATTGGCCGTACTGGCCGTGCTGGCGCAAATGGTCAAGCTATCTCTCTTGTTTGTGCCGAAGAGTTTAAAGAACTTAATGCTATTGAGCAGTTAACCCAAAAGCACCTTGAGCGTGAAGAAGTATTTGGTTTTGCGCCAAGTGCTAAACTGCCAAATTCACAGGCTCTTAAGCCCGTAAAAGTTAAGAAGCCAAAGAAAGTTAAAGTCGATATGGAGAAAGGCGATAGCCGTAACCAGAACGACAAACAATCAGCCAAACCACAAGGACAACGTCGACCACAACGTCCTGCTCAAGCTAACCGTAGCTCGCAAGGTCAGCAGCGGTCTCAAGAACAGCAGCCTCGTAACGGTCAGTCTCGTGGTGGCAACAGCCAAAACCGTTCTAACAACAATGGTCAGGCACAACAGAACGGCCAGGCTCAGAACAATGAAAATGGTGCAAATAAGCCATCTTCTGCACGTCGTCGTAACAACAATGACAGTGCACGCAGCCATGATGCAAAACGAAGCGGCCCTAAAAGCACTGGCTTCAAAAAACCACAAGGCCGCAATGTAAACCGTAATGGCAATAAAGCGGCTCAATCCGCTTAATTGCAAAAACCTGTTTGCATATCAATAATACGATACCCAAGCTACCTCAATATGCTCGTTTCAGCGAGAATGTATTGGCTTCTAATCAAGGCGCAGATTTGTAGACATAGTGGATCTACGTTAAAAATTAGCAACACAGAGTAGAAGCCAAAACAACTCGCCCTTTGGGAGTGAATTAGCACACCCACTTCAGTGTCAAATTAGCTTGGAAGGGAATAGCCATTCCCGCGCTAATTTTCCTTGAATTGAGCGTGCTAAGCTCACTCTGAATCCTGGATATTGAGATAACTTGGGTATATAAGGCCAGCATATTATAATGCTGGCCTTTTTCGATCGGTTTCATTTTGGACGTTATCGTATGTTTTTAATCAAACGCACAATTTTCTTGCTTCTTACTCTTCTCAGTCCCCAACTACTGGCGGCTACCTTTGACCAGTTAGCCGCCGATAAGCACTCAAATTTTCAAGTTATCGACTGTCGTAACAGCAACTATTTCAACGGTTGGCCTCAAGCCAATCAGTCACGCGGTGGGCACTTCCCCGGCGCGATCAATTTTGATGCCGACTGGCTCAGTACTCTTCGCCCGCCGGAACTCGGTAGCTTATTAGAATCAAGAAGCATTGACCTTCACAAGCCCACCTATCTCTATTGCGATGCTGACAAAGCCAATTTGCTTAAACAGCAGTTTAATAAACTGGGCAACCATCAAGTGACCATCATCACTGACAACGTCACGACCTATTCTGGCGAGTTGTCGGCACTGAAAAACTACCAACAACTCGTTCCGGCACAATGGCTGAATCAGTTAATTGAAGGTAAAACGGTTAGCCATGCGCCGAAGAAAGGATTTGCCGTGGTAGAAGTTGCCTGGGGACCACCGACAAAATACCTTGCATCGCATATTCCATCATCCCTGTACCTTAATACCAATTTGCTGGAATCTGAGCCATGGTGGAACCATGTTGATGCGAAGCAATTAACTGACCTATTGAAAGAGCTTGGGATCCGATACGATACAACGGTGATCCTATATGGTCGGGATAATACGGCCGCTGCGCGGGCTGCCAATATTATGATGTATGCAGGGGTTGAAGATGTTCGTCTGCTCAATGGCGGCTGGGCATCTTGGATCAATGCAGGCTTCGCCACTGAACCCTTATTCAATCGTGCTCAGCCCGTTGACTTTGGACGTACTATTCCAGCCAATCCACAATACATTATTGATGTACCGCAGGCACGTAAGGTACTGGCCGATCAGGAAAACCAATCGCTGGTGAGCATTCGCAGTTGGCCAGAGTATATCGGTGAAACCAGTGGCTACCGCTACATTGAGCCCAAAGGCCGTATTACCGGTTCAAAATGGGGTCATGCCGGCTCTGATGCCTATCATCTTGAAGACTTCCGTAACCCAGATGACACCATGATCAGTGCCAATATCATGACTAAATTCTGGCAAGACTGGAACATCGATAAAGATCAAAATGTCTCATTTTATTGCGGAACGGGCTGGCGGGCATCAGAAGCCTTCTTCTATGCCTATGTGATGGGCTGGGAACAGATCAGCGTATTTGACGGTGGCTGGTTTGAATGGAGCGGTGACACAAGTAACCCAACTCAAACGGGCGATATCCCTAATGCACCCAAAGCCCCTCATCACTAAGATATAACTAATTGATACCAAAATAAAAAAGGCGACTGATGAATATCAGCCGCCTTTTAATTTATCCAAATTATTGATAATGGTTACAGACTAAGTATATCGGCAAAGGTCACCTGTAATGCTTGCTTAGAAGCCTCAAAAGTATCCGTTAAGACAGTGGGCTCAAGATGATCAATATCCCCTTCTTTCGCGCCCTTCTCATAGGCTAAGCAAACGCAGTGCAACCGCATTAACCCCATGGTGCCTGCCGCTCCCTTTAGGGTATGGGCATGATTGACGACATCAGCCAGATTACCGTGTTCAATCGCGAGTAATAGCTTTGCTAAGGTTTCACCGGATGTGTCAATGAACAAGATAATGATTTTCTTAATCATATCCTCGCCTAACACGCTTAAATCTCGTCCCAGTACTGCGTCATCCAACACCACCGCTTCATCATTCATTGTCTCATCGCACATTGGCTCACCACACATTGGTTCATCACTTGTTTCACTTTCGGCTATTATCCATTGATCCATACCGTTTGTGGCAATATTGCAGGATGGTTTTACTCGGTTATCTCCCACCAACAAGCGTGCAATAAGTGCTTCGAGCTGATGCTCCACTAATGGTTTAGGTAAAAAGCCAGAGAAACCTGAATTCAGATATTGCTCAACTTCTTCACTGAATACGTGTGCAGAGAAAGCCACCATCGGGGTCGGTCGATGATCCGCATGCACGGCAGATGTGGCCTCTATCTGTCGAAGCTGACCTAATAAGGTCACACCATCAGTATCTGGCAAGTTGATATCCAGTAATGCAAGATCAAACGCATGCTGCTGATAGAGTTCTTCAGCGTGTTTACCGTATTCTGCAACAACGACAGTGTGCCCAAGGCGACGTAAGAAGCCTTCCGCGACCAGACTATTCACCGGATTATCTTCAACAAGCAGAATGTGGGCCGACGGAATACTCTCTTTTTCAACCACCTCAAGCGCAGGGATCTGCTCTCCAAGCTCTAGCGTCAAAGTAAACCAGAAACAGCTACCTTCACCGGGCTCCGAGGTCAGGCCAATTTCACCCCCCATTGCTTCAACAATCCGTTTACTGATCGCAAGACCCAGGCCAGTACCACCTGCCGTTTGACGCCCTTCATTGGATTGTTTAAATGCATCAAACATGCTCTGCTGTTCATCATGCGGGATCCCAACGCCAGTATCTTCGACTTCAAAATGCAATCGTCCAGGAGCATGAGCTGAGGCGCTAATATATACAGTTACCTGTCCATGCTCGGTAAACTTAATGGCATTACCGACTAAGTTCACCAATACTTGTCGAATCCGGGTTGCATCCCCTCGCCAGTATTCCGCTACGTTATCATCAATCTCAGTCACTAATTCGATCTGTTTCGCCAGAGCCCGACTTGACAGCATATTACTGACATCATTCACCAATACAGGCAATGAGAAGTGACTGGTTCGAATATCCAGATGCCCGGCTTCAATTTTCGAATAATCGAGCACATCATTAAGAATATCGAGTAAAGTTTCACCACTGCGGTTGATCACCTGAAGGTAATTGGCCTGTTTCGCATTTAAGCCCGTATCCGCCAACAGTGAAGCCGTACCCAATACCCCATTCATCGGAGTACGGATTTCATGGCTCATGGTCGCGAGGAACGCTGACTTGGCACGGTTGGCCTGTTCCGCTTCTACCCGCGCTTTGGCATGGTTCTTCACTTCCTGATTAAGCTGGTTATTGGCCTGTTCCAGTTGGCTGGTGCGCTCTGCGACTAAACGCTCTAGGCTGGTTTTATGATGCTGTAATTCAAGTCGAATTTTTGATTCAACCTCCGTCAACCGATACCGCTCATAAGCCGTATCGCGGGCGACCATGATCGCCCGTCCCATCTGAGCTAACTCATCATCCCCTTGAGTATTTAACCGAATATCAAGATCACCACGCGCTAGTGACATCAATGCCTTGCTATAATCGTTAATTCGGCTGATCACTCGGGCATAAACAAAACGCCACATAATCATTACCAGTGCTAGCATGCCCAGCGCAGAAATGGCTATCAAGCTATTACGTGCTACTGTCAGGGTATTGTCTACCTCCGTGATGGCCTGCTGCGTACCATCATTCGCAGCATTGATGATGTCATCGACGGTTTGATTCAACTGCTGAAATAACACTAGGTTCTTCTGCTCCATGCGTTCAACGTCCTGCTTCGCATGCATCAGCTCTTCTAGTGCATTAAAATAGCGACCACCAATATTTAATTCGATTGCTAATACCTGTAACTGCTTTGACCGGCTGGGATCTTCAACTGACTTTACCCGCTGTTGGATCACAGACACCGCATAGTTATAACGTGCTTTTAACTGTTTCAGTTGCTCTATCGTGAACACCTGATCGCTATCATCCAGCATGTTAATCACCTGCAGTGACAAAAAGCGTAGCTCGAACAGGCGCTCACTCAAATCCATGTCAACTTCAACTAAACTATCTAATGCATTAAATACTGCTCGATTATTCCCTTTCTCAACCAAGTCATAAATGCGTGACACATTGGCAACCGCAATCGCATTGGCGTTCGACACCTGCGACTGAGACAATGAATCAATGTCTAGCGTGGCTGCACTCATTCTGTCTTTCATCGCCGCAACAGTTTCTACCAGTGTCAGCTTTCGCCCCACCAGCACCCCTTGCATGGCAAGGTTGTTGACGATATTTTCAATGTCAGTTTCCAGCTGCCCCATCAATTTAGGATCAAAGGAATATTTGTCCAGAGCCTGTAAACTGCGATTCAACGACTGAATATGAATAGTGAGTGATCGGCCTTGCCGAAGGCGCTCTTGCTCGTCCTTTGATTTTGTCAGCACCTGCGCATTAAAAATAATTCGAGTACTGAGGTCGGACAGATGGCGAGCCTCCGCCAATGCGGGCACGGCAGAATTGATCACTATTCGCTCAGTTTTAGCCACCAACGAAAAACCAGCGACACCAATCACTACCGCAATGATCATCAGGCCGGCCATCATAGAAAAAGCGATCAGCAACTTCTGACCAATACCTCTGGGTGTAAATGTCATATCAAACAACCACGACGAAAAGGGGTATAAATTAAAAATGTATAACGGTGGAATCTAACAGAAAACCGTAAAAATGGTATTATATACACAAGCAACATCAAGATGCAGGATTCACGGCCTGTATATTAAGGTAATTGGTTACAACATGATAAATAAATGGTTTCTGGCACTACTGTTACTCACTGGCATCAGCCAGTCAGCGAATGCCGTAGAGATCCTGACTTACACTCCACCTTTCAGTGCAGATAAAAAAGCAACCGTCATTCAATATCGACCTCTCACAACGGCCAGTAAGCCATGGAAGCTATGTGCCGTTTATCCCCATCTCAGGGATTCCTACTGGTTATCGATTGACTACGGCATGGTCGAACACGCTAAACAGTTGGGTGTACAACTCAATGTGTTGGAAGCGGGCGGCTACACGAATCTCGACAAACAACAAAGCCAATTAGAAGAATGTCGAGAATGGGGAGCCGATGCAATTATTCTGGGCACTGTGGATAGCAGTGCGTATAACGGTAAATTCAGCCAACTAACGGGTGATATTCCAATTTTCTCAACTATCAACTACCTTGATAATTCAGATCCCGACAGTAAGGAACACATTATTGCCCGCGTCGGTATCGACTGGTACAACATGGGATATAAAGCAGGGGAGTTTCTCGCTAAACGCCACCCACGAGATAGCGGGATTATGAATATTGCCTTGCTCCCTGGTCCACTCAAACGAGGCGGAACCAAGCCGGTCGTACAAGGATTCATTGATGCTACGGCTAACAGCGATATTAATATCGTCACCACGCTATGGGCTGATAATAGTAAAGAATTGCAACGTAACTTGATCCACCAACTATTCTCTTCAGGTCACCATATCGACTACATCGTTGGCGGTGCTGTCGCGACTGAAGTCGCCATCAGTGAACTGCGTACAGCCGGAAAGAGTCACGATATAGATCTGGTTTCGACCTACCTCAGCCATGGGGTCTACCGCGGTCTGCTGCGTAATAAGATCTTGTTTGCCCCGACGGACAAAATGGCGCAGCAAGCCATGCTGTCGGTCGATCAAGCGGTCCGATACCTAGAGCATAAACCACTACAACGTGACTTGGCCCCCATTGTTGAAGGCCTGACTCCGTCACATCTGCCAGAAGCGGTCATTGCCGATTCCCTGTCGCCAGCAGAATTTCGTCCCGTATTCAACGTCCCTTAAAAATCACAACAGCATTAAAACCATGCTAGGCCGCTTATACTGACTAGCGGCCTAACAGACTAAACTGAAAATATGTTAGCTCGCTTTGATTTCGCAATATTTTTTTGTACATCTTCAGTCAGCTCTGGTACTTATACGCAAGCCTCATTCTCGTATCCCGTGCTTGCTCTGCCTCACACGGCAATCCAGAGGATAAGGTTTTTCACCCCTGCTACCTCGTCTCTAAGTGGAGTTCTTGATGCACGTAACCACGCGTACAATGGAAACAAATAAACATATCGCACTCGTTGCCCACGACAACTGCAAAACCCATCTACTACGCTGGGTGACAGAACACAAAGACAAACTCAAAGAGCATACCTTGTATGCCACAGGCACAACTGGTCATCTGATTTCGAGTAAATCAGGGCTAGATGTAACGTGTTTGCTCAGTGGCCCAATGGGGGGAGATCAACAATTAGGTGCGCTTATTTCTGAAGGAAAAATCGATATGATGATTTTCTTCTGGGATCCGCTTAATGCCGTACCTCATGATCCAGACGTCAAAGCGTTACTGCGTATCTCTGCGGTATGGAATATTCCTGTTGCCACAAACCGAGCCAGTGCGAATTTTATGATCTCGTCACCCATGCTTGCTGAAGAAGTGGATATTGAGATACCCGATTACAAAGCCTATCTTCACGAACGTCTGGGCGAATAACCCACAGCCTTCAAGTACATTCTTCGACCCTGCATACCCCAGTTACCTCAATATGCAGGGTTTTTCATTCTTAGCCACCCTATGCAGAGCCACCCTCACCCCACATGGCTTACCCCTCGTATTTTCTCATTTTCGGTTTCATTGATTAGTCTCTCATTATTTCAATACGCCAAGCTGCAAATATGGTTTATGGTTAATTGGATAATAAAAAAACAACATCTACCCAGTGAGCAGTGGCCAATGAAAGCATGGAGATTAATTCAGCCAGAAGGGATTAGCAGTTTGTCCCTCTCCCAGGCCGTAAAACCGACACCTGCAGCAGATGAAATCTGTATACAAGTCAAAGCCATCGGCCTTAATCCTATCGATTATAAGCTGGCCTCTTGGGGCTATGCGACCTGGCAATATCCTCACGTTATCGGTTTAGATATTGCTGGCACCGTGTCGCTTGTGGGCAAAAATGTTCATCACTTCCAGTCAGGTGATCGAGTCATGTGTTTTTTAGACCCTCGTACGGCTGGAGGTTTCGCCCAATTTACCACTGCAAAAGCGTATGCGGTGAGTCGCCTGCCAGATAGCGTTAGCTTCACAGACGCGGCAGCCCTCCCCTGTGCTGGGTATTCTGCCTGGATAGCTGTGCATGATAAACTCAGGCTAGAGGCCGGTCAGAGTATCGCCATCACGGGCGCAGGAGGGGGCGTTGGCGGGTTTGCAGCACAACTAGCCAAACAGGCAGGAGCGACCGTTTATGCGATAGCCGAAAGCCAACATCACCCGCGTTTACTCAAATACGGTATCGACGAGGTGATTGACCCGCAAACCGACAATACCGCCATGCGGCTGATTGAGCTCACTGAAGACAAGTTAGTCCATGCGGTTATTGATTGTGTGTCTGCCAAGTCAGGCAGTGTCATGAGCGCACTGATCCGCTACAACGGCCACATCGTCATGGTTGCGGATCAATTCAATCAAGTCCCTTTGCTGGCAACGACAAAGGCCTTAAGCCTGCACGAAGTTGCTCTGCATGGTACTTATGCCCACGGCCATATTGAACATGTCCAGCACCTTGCCAATATCGGTAATGCACTGGCCAATCGGGTCAGTGACGGAACCTTGGATCCCATGGTGGATCATATCTACCCCTTCAACCAACTCGCCGCTGGGTTAACACTCCTGAAAACCCAGCAGCACAGTGGCAAACTGGTGGTCACGATGGCGTAATCTCAAAGAGAGCCATATTCTCTATTTCTTCACTTTCACGCGTTTGATCTTATTCATCACAGGAGAGCCGTCATCAATCAGCTCATTCACAAATGACGATGGTTTTTCAGGATCCGCACAGACCCATACCTGTTTCTTCGCCCGCGTTAATGCCACATAAAATACGCGACGTTCTTCGGCATCAGCGAAGCTCTCACCGCGTGCTTGCAAGCAAGCAGCCAACCCAGTATCCCGATCTGGCGCGGGAAAAACACCGCGATTGACATCAAGAATAAAGACATAATCGGCTTCGCGCCCCTTGCTGGCATGGCAGGTCATGAATGTCAGCCCCAACTGTGGCCACTTGGTTTGCCAGTGCTTCAGTTTTTCTGGCCGCTGGTTGTTATTTCGTCCTAGTAATAGGGTGGTCACCGGCTCTTTCTGTTGCGCTGCCAATTGCGCCAATTCTTGATCAATCAGATCCTGACACAGCAAGGTTATTGCTTTACGTTTTTGCTTTTTAAAGCTGGTCAGCGTTTTTTTCAATTGATTGGGATTTTGCTGAATAAACGTATTAGCCACTTCACCGATCATGTTATTGAAACGATAAGTCGTATCTAACTCCGTAATATGGCAGGCACCAAATCGGCTTTCAAAGCCCGTCGTCAAATTGACGTCAGCCCCAGCAAAACGGTAAATCGCTTGCCAGTCATCCCCCACCGCAAATAATGTCGGCTTTATCTCGCCCCCTTTGGCCTGGCATAACGCTTCAATCAAGCTCAGGCGGTGCGGTGAAATATCTTGGTATTCATCCACCATAATAAAGCGCCATGGCGGAATAAATTTCCCCTCCGCAACATACTCACTTGCCCGTTGGATCATGGAGTTAAAATCAATGTATTTATTCGTTTTCAGATGTTGCTCATAAGCGCGATAACAAGGCCATAATAATGCCAGCTCACTTTTCATCCTGTTCCGAATTTCTTCTTTATTATGCTGTTCGATACTCTCACAAATCTGTGATTTATTGCCGCCACGCTGGCCTATTAATTCAATATGTCGCCATATCCAATTCGCTAACTGTTCACTACGAGCCTGTTTTTCCATCGAATTATCAGACTTAACCCCAGGAATTCGCCAATGCGCTAAGTGTTTTTGCCAACGCTTCGCCGAGGCTGTGCTTTCCCATTGCTCAATCAACATTTGAGCTATCCAGTCAGCCCGCGCTTTATCATCCAGAGTGATGGGTGAAATGCGGGGCATCTCCCCCTCCACCGCCTTGATAATTTGGGTTCCCAAACTGTGAAAAGTGGCAACCTTCACGTTACCATTCACCTTGATGGCCAAGCGTTCACTCATCTCTTCTGCCGCTTTGCGACCAAAAGCCAGCATCAATATTTGTTCAGGCAGGGTCAGTTGATTAGCAATTAAGTAACCGGCTCGTGCAACCAATACACTGGTTTTCCCCGAGCCTGCGCCAGCCAACACTAAATTATGATCTTGGTTTATCAATATTGCTTCACGCTGAGAAGCATTAAGCGGCGATGACTCACACTCGTCAAACCACGATGACCATTTTTCTGCTTCTTTTACTAGCCATTGTTCATTTACTGTATCTACCCACTCACCGTTACCATCTAACCATGGTGCCACTTTTTCAAATGCCAGTGGACGAAACGACGCCGCCAACTCACGCGTCAGCCCTGTCGAGGCTAGCGACTGATCAAGGAAATGATGCAATTGGCTATGATCCGAGTCGCGCAAGTAGCCCTTTTGCCCGGTATAAGTGTCAATATGGGCAAGCATCTCTGGCAGTAAAGCATCCAGCTTTTCGACCCGCCCCTGCGCCCAGTTACGATAGGCATCCAGTAACACGTTGGCAAAAGCCTTACAATGTTGCCAAGGTAAGCCATGGATTGTCCAAATATACGCTTGATCAGCGGATGTCAGCTCAAAACTGCCCCAAAGAACCCCGCGATGCACGGCAATGGCACCATCCCAGTCATCAAAAGGGATCTCTTCTGTTTCTGTCTGACTATCAAGAATCAGGCAATTCTCACCTAAGGCAATACTGCAATAATCACCTTGGGCCAACCACTGGGCTAACCACCCTGCTGTTAAACGCATCATGTCACCAAACTTATTTGTTACGCTATTGGGTAAATCTACTTTCACTTACCTTGCCAATGCTGATCGCATGATATCGCTAGGGCAGAATATAAACGGCCTTAGAGTATCAAGAACTGCTTTTTGACCATAGCGCTCACCGGCGCTTTTGCGTAAAATTTCTGCTAAATAATCAGGTTATCCGCTTTTTTCCCAGGATTTATATCTCTTGATAACCGAAGTTTGCTATCTTTAGCGCCTCACCAGAAAGATTGAATGAAAATGCAGACTAGCCGCCTACAATTCACTTTGCGCCGCTATTGGGCAAACGACCGTATTAACTACAGCATTCGAGTGTTTATTGCACTGGTTGGTGTTGCCCTACCGTGCTGGTACTTTAATGCCACCTCTGAAGTAACACCACTGGTGCTTGGTATTATTGCTTCTGCGTTGGCTGAAACCGATGACAACCTGAGCGGACGTATTAAAGCACTGATCACCACCCTCATCTGTTTTGTGGTGGCCGCGTTTTCAATCGAAATCCTCTTTCCCTACCCAGTACTGTTTGCCGTCGGCTTATTCTGCTCAACGTTTGGCTTTATCATGCTGGGCGCCATGGGAGCCCGTTATGCCAGCATTGCTTTTGCATCATTACTGCTGGCCGTCTATACCATGCTGGGAGCAGATCAGAGCACCAATCTTTGGTACCAGCCCATGCTGCTACTCGGTGGTGCAACTTGGTATGGCGTACTCTCTCTGGCATGGCAGATCTTGTGGCCAAACCAGCCCGTGCAACAAAGTCTGGCTGGTGTGTTTCTAGAATTTGCCCATTATCTGGACAGTAAAAGTAAGCTATTTGAACCTATTGCCAATCTGCAGCCCCAACCTCTGCGACTTGAGGCGGCCAGTAAAAATGCCCGGGTTGTTACCGCACTCAATAATGCCAAAGCAACGTTACTGCACCGTGCCAGACGGGGACAACCCAATGCAACGGGTGATAAATTTCTAAAAATCTACTTTCTGGCGCAAGATATTCACGAACGCGCCAGCTCATCCCATTATCGCTATCAAAAGCTAGCCCTCGAGTTTCAACGCAGTGATGTGTTGTTCCGTTTTCAGCGCCTGTTATCCCGTCAGGCTGATGCCTGTCGAGAAATAGCCAACGCGCTCGCCATGGGTAAACCCTATAGCCACGGAGACGAAAGTGTTCGCGCCTTGGACGAACTACAAGAATCACTGTGGTATTTAAAAAACCAGAACAACCCCAAATGGCGCATCTTTCTTAGCCAATTGGATTATCTGTTCAACAATCTGGCAACCGTTGAACGTCAGCTGTCGAACGTCAGTAACCCTGATGCGGCACAAACCGACACTGATACCGAGCTCGATGATACCGAAGCGCGCAGTATGAAAGAGCGTTGGCAACGCATCACCAGTCAGTTTACTCCCAGCTCAATGCTATTCCGTCACGCCCTGCGCATGGCTATCGCCCTGACGGTAGGATACGGCTGTATTCTTGCATTAGATTTAGAGCGCGGCTTCTGGATTCTGCTAACCATTTTGTTTGTCTGCCAGCCTAACTACAGCGCGACTCGCCTGCGACTCAAGCAGCGGGTGATCGGTACTCTAGCCGGCCTGTTGATTGGTATGCCGTTACTGTACTTATTCCCGGGTCAGGAAGGTCAGTTAGTCATGATGGTCATGTCAGGGGTGCTATTTTTTTCGTTCCGTACTGCCAATTACGGCATGGCGACCATGTTTATCACCTTATTGGTTCTGCTTTGTTTTAACCAACTTGGTGAAGGATTTGCGGTTATTTTGCCGCGCCTTGGCGATACGCTCCTTGGCTGCTTGCTTGCCGTACTTGCCGTGAGCTTTATCCTGCCTGACTGGCAAGCCCGCCGATTACACAATGTAATGGCAACGGCGATTCGATCCAACCGCGATTATCTGGCTCAAATCATCGGTCAATACCGAATTGGCAAAAAAGATAGCCTTAGTTACCGTATTGCGCGTCGCAATGCCCATAATACCGATGCGCAATTAAGTACCGCTATCAGTAATATGTTACTAGAGCCCGGCCGGTATCGAATGGCAACCGATGAATGTTTTCGGTTTCTGACTATCAACCATGCCATGCTGGGTTATATTTCCGCTCTGGGTGCCCACCGCACTCAACTCGACGATGAAAGTACTCACCATCTGGTCGCGCAGGCACACCGCCAAATTCACATGCATTTAGAATGCTTAGCCGAACAGCTAGATGGCAACCTGTGCAGTCAGGCACCTGAATCAGACAGTGACTTAGAGCAGCGGCTGGGGCAATGGCGTGATGAAGATTGCACCTCAACCCGAATGGTGCTACAGCAATTACACCTTATTCAACGCATGCTGCCAGAACTGCACTCGTTAGCGAATAAACTGGCGGCCCGCACCCGCAAACCCGAAAAAGCAGAAGATAAACAAGACACTTGATCTCCCTTGTTACGACGTTCTGTCTTATCTCAATATGGATTTATAAACATAATAAGAAAGGTTAATTATGTTAAAAGAGTGGTTTTGGCTTTTAAAAAAAATCAAATCAAATACGCAATTTGCTGAACATCGAGACGCATTGCAAGCCATGCTCGATGCCGGGCAAGATTTACATGAGCGTGATAGCAATGGCCGTAGCGCCTTAGAGTATGTCTTTGCCAAACCCTCACCGAATCTCGATGTCGTAACATGGTTGATAAACCAATCTGGATTTGATCCATCAAAAGAAACCAGCCTCTACCCTTATAGTCCTGATCTACCCAAGGGATATTTCCAACGCACTGTCGCCAACAATATGATGGAGCGACTAGATAATTTAATTCCGACAGATCACTGTAATATCGAAGATATTGAGGAAAAAACACGGTTAGCCCAACCCTACTTACTCTTACTCGAAAAGTTTGAAAATAAAGGCTTAACTAACCCATACCAACATAATACGGCTTTTTACCATAACGAGTTTGCCAGCAAACTACATCACCAACAGCTACTGATGAAATTGGCCACGCATTTTGATGATCTGAATATTGGTTTTCGCATGTTACAAGGCGAATATATCAATGAATTTCAAAGCCGCATTATCGGGTCACCGTGGTTGCCTGAATCAGCGCTACCCGTATCACTAGTCAATAATGCAGACCTGAAACTGGCATTTCAGATTAACTTCGCGGAATTAAACGGGCTAAACCCCTCTTTACCAAGCAAAGGACTATTACAAGTTTTTATTCCTGAACCGGAAGAAGGTGAAGACCCAATTAATGCGTGTGAATCGCGGTACTGGACCGATGCAGAACTAGCATCTCTTGACTGGAGTGAACACAGCGACAGGGCGTTAGAGGCCACATGGCTGATTCCAACCCGATTTGAACGTAATCTTCGCACCCCAAACCTGTATCCAATACAGTGGAAATCCTATACCCAGTTGCCGAATAGTGAAGAAAAAATAGCACTCGCCTTAAGTGAGCTTGGTGAGCAATGCGATCCTGATCTTTATTGTGACTTACAATATGGGTATGGATTAATGCCTCGGATTGAAGACTATGCAGAAGACTATTTGCCTAATAACCATATCGTTATTTTGAACATTATGTACTGCGATACGGGTAGCAGTATATACAGCATGCCTGCTGATGCGTTACGTGGCGATGATACTGACTGGCGACAGTTAACGCACACATATTGTCCCGACTAGATCCCGTCCAAATGAATAGCATCCCCCTGATATGAAAATTGAGGACATCAATTAAAACGTCCTCTTTAAATAACATAGGGGGAAACAGATTACTGTGCTGTAATAAGTAAGCCCATCATTTCACAGGGTTATTTTGTTGCAGCGACAAACGCAATCTCAACAAGATAATCTGGATCAGCCAATTCTGCTTTTACACACGCACGGCTTGGTGCACAACCTTCCGGCAACCATGCTTCCCACGCTTCATTCAACGCTGCAAAGTTAGCGAAATCGGTTACGTAGATAGTCACAGACAACAGACGAGACTTGTCACTGCCTGCACGTGCTAACGTCGCTTCCGCTTGGCTCAGTACTTGCTGAACCTGACCGGCCATATCGGCACTGGTATCGGTGTCTGCCACTTCAACAAAGTGAGCGATACCATTAAAAATAGTCACGTCAGACCAACGAGCACATGGGTTAATACGTTGAATATCCATTGTAAATCCTAGAAATAGAGCAATTGTACATGGCCAATATAATAACGCAGTTTTGCCCGTTTCGTATGGTAAAGCTCAAGCCAACGACCACCATAATTTGCAGTGATACATAGGAAAGGTGAAATAGATCACAACTTTTGTTGCATACACAACAAAAAATACTATAATCACGGCCTCTGTATTTTGTTGTATGGGTAACAAAGTGAAAGAAAGTGTTTATAAATACGCCATTTATGCGGTTCTGAGTATCACCATCGGCTTTTCCTTATTCCTGATCACTGCCGATAATCTCTCACCATTTACCACGCAAGCCACGATGTACCGCGCAGTGGCGAATATTGCCCCGGAAGTCAGTGGGGTCATTACACAGGTTAATGTAAAAAATGGTGAAACCGTTAAAGCGGGAGATGTGCTCTTTTCCATCAATCAACATCGCTATCAGCTTGCCGTTCGCCAAGCACAAGCTGAACTGCAGCAAGCGAAAGAGTCATTTGCCGCGAAGCAACAAGAACTCTATGCGGCAGAGCAAACCCATGCACAACGCCAACTGGAAGCCAATAATGCCCAGCAAAAATTAGCCCGCTATACTGCTTTGCGAAAAAAAGGCCTCAGCACCCAACAAGCACTGGATGATATAAAGCTCAACGCCCAAGTGACAAACAAAGCCGTACAAGCAGCGCACGCCGACGTACAGCGATTACAAGCAGAACTGACCAGTGGCAACACCAATGCTGCTATTGAATTAGCACAAGCAAAGCTCGACAGTGCCAAGCTCGACCTGACCCATACGCAGGTACTGGCACAAACCGATGGCACGGTCAGTAACTTACAACTACAGGCTGGTACGTATATTACCCAAGGCAGTGTGGCGTTATTTTTGGTCAGCGAAAGTCATAGCTGGTTAAGTGCCGATTTCAATGAAAAAGGGATCGCTTACTTGCAGCCCGGTCACCCAGTCTGGATCAGTTTTGATGCCCTGCCAGGCAAAGTTTTTGATGGTGAAATCATTAATCAAGATCGTGCTATTTACGATGCGTCCAATCCAACCAATCAACTCTCTAGCGTCACCAACGACAGCCGCTGGATCCGCGAGCAGCAAAAAATACGGACCCGCATCCATGTTGACCACCTCGATCCGGCATTAATTTCAGGTTCACGCGCCAGTGCGATGGTGGAAAATGGCAATGGGGTGCTCGATATCATCGGTGCTTGCTGGATCAAACTGGTTGCACTATTCCGTTATATTTACTAACGAGAGACTCCCGATGCCCATTGAACACTCTCGCTTAATGAAACAGTCTCGCTTAATGGAACAATCTCGCTTAAATGAAGCACTTCGGGTGACGTTAACCGTGACACTGTGCATGTTGATCGGCAAATTCTTTGATTTCAGCTCACCCGTCTATTTTGCTCTTTACCCCACGATCATCATGACCAAGGGCAAAGATTATTCTTGGTATGGGCTGGCAAAAACCTTGCTGCCAACCCTAATGGCCGCATCCTGTGCAGTGGTAGTGTCAGAGATCTTTGCGGATCACCCCTTTATCATCTGGACCATTAGCCTGATCTTTTTTGATCAGCTGCGCCGTCGTGCAACCACCCCAGCCAAGCAGGGCGCAATGTTAATGCCAACCTTCAATTGGATTTTAATCATTGTGTTCTCGCAACACACCACCATGAACATGCCAGAACGTATTCATGAAATTTTCCTCGCAATGCTTATCACCGCTATTATGGCGAAAATCATGGTTGCGCTATTTCCCATCGCGAGAAAAGGCCCGCCCCCCGTTTTCACCCCACATCCGGTCAGTTATCAGAACCGACTGGTTTCTTTAAGTTTAATTGGCTCGGGGCTGGCTTTTCTCATGATGGTTGATATGATTTCGGCCACATTCTGTATGGTGCCAGTGGTAGCGGCTGCGATTCAGCAGAATCGAGACAGCTTCGCTTTGGTCGTAAAACGTCGATTATTAACCCAAGTTGGCGGCTGTGCCATTGCGGTTATTTTTACCCTACTCATGGCTGGCCATCAGCATGTCATTGGTTTCTATGCTCTCGGACTCGGGGGATTGATTTATCTGCTGGCATACTCAATGGCCAATGCCGAGGGAACAGAAAAAGACATTCATGCTGATGCTCTGCTGGCCACCTTGTTACCGATCCAGCTCTACATGAGTAGCACTGACTTAGGGCTGGAGAACACTTTCCTGCGGGCATGGGAATTAACGGTAACCCTAATTATTTTGTTAATTTGTCATCAATTAACACAACCTCACAAAGACAAAAATACCATCAGGGGTAACGCATGACTCAATCAATCACATCGATTCCGGAGCTTGATAACAGCCCTTCTTTCATCATGGGGCTGGCCTATAAACAATTTAGAACCCTTGCCAGCCAAGCTCTGCTGGATGAATTTGATATTTCTCTTGAGATGCTCGGTGCAATGCGGACCTTGATCCATTTAGGGAAAGTACCACAGCAGACGTTGGCTGAATCACTGCGCCGTGAACGTTCTGTCACCAAACGACTGGTTGATAACTGCATTAAACGTGGATTATTAGAAGCACACAAAAGTGACACCAATAAAAAAGCGCGGTATCTGACGATCACCGATAAAGGACGAGAGATTAAAGAACAAGCCGACTGCCGGCTAAAGCAAATTACTAATGCGTTTTTCGCGCCTCTTGATACCAGTGAGATAACGCTACTGCACCAGTTATGCCGCAAGCTGATTCAAAGAGACTTACTGCTTGGCAGTGATTAATGACACCAAAAGCGTTTTGGGGCAGAAATGAGATAGTGCAATGGTTCTAAAACGCTTCTGCCCCAAAATTTGCTACGTTGATTGATTTGAAACATAATTTGAACTTGAACAAACCAAAAATCAATGCTCAGCCTTTTCTAAACAAATCAGTATCAAAATCGCTGACTTTAGCTAAGATAAAACTATATTTATAGTAAATATCACAATTCATATAAGCTGCTTAACATACTGTTTAATTAGTTTTTTTGTTTAAAATAGGTGAGCATCATGGGTACAGTTATAGGTATGTTGGTCTTGGCGTTCATCGCGTACTTGGTAAAGAAAAACACAGGACTGCACTTACATCAGTGGTTTTCTAAGAAATATCAAGAATACCTAGACGCAAAAAGAAAGAACAAAAAATCAGCATGACTCACTATGAGGTGTGTTACTTCCATTCGTCACACGAAATTACCCAGAACTTTCACAGTTGGCACCTCGTAACTCAGAATTGTCCAACAGCGAGTCAGCTTAGTTACTACTGACATTGTGATCACCCAGCAATTCTGTCGTGTTCGGTATAGGAATCCATATATTAGCAAAGTAGCTAATCAATTCAAATTAAGATGCATACGTATACTTAACATTACAGAGCGCCTAGATTTTTAGCTGACTGATGAATCATTTAATACCAATTTGGATAGCAAACTAGCTATGGTGAGAGCAGACCCTGTCGGTATTATTGATTTACAAAAGAGGATCAAAACAGCTAAAGAAAAGCACCAAGAAGCGATACAATCGCTCGAGTTGCGAGGCCGCAGCATGGAATACTCATTCACAGAAAACCTCAAAGTAGCCACATATGTCTAAAAATTTTGATTTCACCACAGAATACTCTCTCGATAAGGCATTTTTTGCAGAGTGTTATGATCAAACTAGCCGCCCTGCTGAATTTCCAAAAGCCTATTTAAAAGGAATGATTTTTCTGCTTTTTGGGGGGATTTTAGTAAAATTCGATCTACTATCAAACAGTTACATTGGTTGGTTCTTTATCGTATTGAGTGTTATTGAAGCACTTAGTGTTTATTTTAAGAGAACCTGGTGGTTATGGCGACAATCATTCGGCATGAGCTCTGGCAGCAAAGTAGTATTTCATGTTGACTCTAACGGTGTGAGTTATAAAAGCGGTAAAAACACCCGTAATATCGCCTGGAGTGAAATCGACCAACTTCAACAAAGCGATTTAGGTTTTATCTTTCATATGGGTAAACAGCGGCAATATGTCAGTAAATCGTGCTTAAATGATGAAGTGATCGCGTTCATGGTAGAGCAGCACGCTGTATCAAAAATGAACTAACGTCAATGCGCGCAACAATAGAGGTAATAACAAGGAAGCCGATACCGCGTGGCTTCCCTGATTCGTTACTCTATTGTGTTGCGGTGTTACGGTGTTACATCTTAAACTTTCTGACAGTTTCATGCAGTGTTTCAGATAACCGCGCCAGCTCCTTGCAGGACTCAACAGCACTCATCGTAACGTCAAAACTTTCTTGAGAAATGTTGTTAACGGTCAACATGTTTCTATTCACTTCTTCCGCCGTTACGCTTTGCTGTTCTGAAGCACTGGCACTTTGTGTATTCATGTCATTAAGTTTAGAAATAGACTGAGTGATAGCACTGAACGCCTCGCCTGACTGACCCGCCGAAGAGATGGTTGATTGTAGCAAATCTGTACTTTGCGCCATGCTACCGACAACGTCTTGCGTTCCGCCTTGAATACGCTCAATCAAGCTTTGAATTTCAGTGGTTGACTCTTGGGTGCGCTTGGCCAACACTCGCACTTCATCCGCCACCACCGCAAATCCTCGCCCTTGCTCGCCGGCACGTGCCGCTTCAATAGCAGCGTTCAATGCCAATAAGTTGGTTTGTTCGGCAATACCACCAATCACATCAAGGATTTTCCCTATATTGTTAGTTTCTTCAACTAAGTTAGACAATTGATTTGATGTCTGGTTAATTTCGCTGTCCAACTTATCGATATTACCCATCGTCCCTTCAATGACCGAAATCCCAGTCTGAGCTTCTTGGTCCGCTTCACTGGCTACCTGTGCTGCCGAAATGGCATTTTGCGCCACCTCTTGTACGGAAATCGACATTTGGTTCATTGCCACTGCGATCTGATCTGTCATATTAAGCTGCTCTTTGGCACCATTACCGGTCTGATCGAGCGTGGTACTCAGATGAAGAGAGGATTCGCTGAGCTGCTCACTGGTTTTAGCTATACTCCCGATCATTTGCTTTAGGTTATCGGCAATGGTCTGCATCGCATTAAGCAATGCCCCCACTTCATTATTACCAGCATTGATTACTTTTACTCGGAGATCTCCTGCG
The DNA here is from genome assembly GCF_050336815.1 of Photobacterium nomapromontoriensis. Classification (NCBI taxonomy): domain Bacteria; kingdom Pseudomonadati; phylum Pseudomonadota; class Gammaproteobacteria; order Vibrionales; family Vibrionaceae; genus Photobacterium; species Photobacterium nomapromontoriensis. The sequence continues at coordinate 21,561 of NZ_JAKJSL010000036.1, read as the reverse complement.
GCCAGTTTCTTAGCCAATATCACCGCTCGATCAATCGGCTGAACAATACTTCTAGAGGTAAAGTAAGCAAATATAAAGGTTAATGATAACGTGATAGCGCCACCAAACAGAATGGCCTTACTCGCAAAATCTGCGGATGAACGGGCTGCGGCATCACGTGTTTTCATCAAGTTCAACTCAACATTGACGATCTCCTCAACCTTCGCGCGCAAGCTATCCATGTATTGCTTACCTTTGTCCCCTTCTATAAATACATACAGATCTGCCATTGTTTTAAACTGATTGGCTTCGCGCATCAAATTAATCGCGACTTCAGCATAATCATCTATCCATGACTGTATTTTATTAGCGAGTTGAGTTCCTCGAATGATAGGTAAATTATCAACAATAATGGCTTTGCCATCATTATAGGGTTCAAGATAACGTTCTTGATGGTTAAGTAAAAATCCCCTTAGCCCAGTTTGCATATTAATTATGGCATCAAGCGTTTCATCGCCAATCACTCCCAGATCCATTGATGCAATCTCGGCACGTATATCATCCACTTTCTGCTTTCCAATGCCTGAATCTATAAGCGCCTTTAATTGATGATTAATCGCTTCACCATCACGGATTTCTTTACGAAGAGCAATCACTGATCCTGCATATTCTTGCCATTTCTTTGCTTGCTCTGCGACCTGATCAAAGCGCGCCTGCTGAGCGGGGTTATCACGGGTTAATTGCTTTACGGTTGTGAGATATTGTTGAAAGTCAGCACGTCCCTCAATATAGGGCGCTAAGTAATCATCTTGCCCCGCAATTGTAAAACCACGTAATCCCGTTTCTTGATTAACCATCGAGTTGACTAATCCTTTACTTTGACCAATTACCTCATGAGTATGTGCGACCCAGTGCGATGTTTTACCCATAGTCGTAATTGCACTATAAACAACAAACATTAATCCAATCAGCAGCAATGAAATAATGGCATTACTGGCCAACAATCGGCCTCGTATTGTTATATTAGAGATTTCCATTCCTCATCCCCCAACCAATCAATAAATAGATAAATTCCTATCATTGATAGTAGTGTATGAAATTTATTAGGCTTGGTTTTTGTTTTTAAAAATTGTTATAAACCAATTAACAAAATATCAATTAATGAGAAGTGGCACACAGAAGTACAATAAAATCAAAGAATGTGAATCAATCTCTATTACATCTTATTTTCTAGACTATGATTAATGGTTTTGTCTGAAGTTAAAGACTAAATAAAATAACAGGATTTATTACTGTATAAATAAGGGAAACTCTCGTCTCCCTTATTATTGCTACTTGCTTATGCGCTTGCCATGCCCCATTTCAGATCATCATCAAGCACTTCAATGGCATCATCGAGAAACGACTCAACATGCTCTTCAACTAAGCTATCGGGCTCTTCAAAGAAAGCAACATGGAAAATGGCATCGCCTTCATTCACCAATGGCAACGTTTGCTGACCAATCACGATGCCACCCTGCGGGGCGATCACTGTCACCTCATTACTGCCAGAAGGGTCACTAACGGTCGCAATAACCTGATTTTTATCAACTTTAGCACCAAGAGCAACATGCGAACGCAGTAAGCCATCAGAATCGGCCCGAATCCAACGTGTAGCACGCGGTACCATCGGCTCAGGCAGTTTCTTGCTATAGCCGGTTCGCAGCATTTCTAGGTGGCGCATCACACGCAGCACGCCATTCACGCCAGCACCGACTGCATGGGGATCAAGACGGAGTGCTTCACCCGCTTCCATGGTGATCACGGGAATATCAAATTCCTCTGCCGCTGCACGCAGCGAGCCATCACGCAACGTCGCGTCAACAACAACCGGTGATCCAAAAGCCATTGCCATTGCTCTGGCGGCTTCATTATCTAAGTTAGCGCGAATCTGGGGCAAGTTGGTGCGATAAATTGCTGCAGTATGTAAATCCACCACATGCGTACAGCGGCGTACCACCTGGTTAAAATATTGATAAGCCATACGCCCAGCGATTGAACCACGCTCTGAGCCAGGAAAACAACGATTAAGATCACGACGGTCAGGTAAGTACCGTGACTTATGAATAAACCCAAAAACGTTCACCACAGGGACTGCGACAACGGTTCCATGAAGCTTATTTAGATCTATTTTGTCAATGACTTGCCGGGTGATCTCAACACCATTTAATTCATCACCATGTATCGCAGCATTAACCAATAATACCGGACCGGGAAATTTGCCATGAAGCACATCAACTGAAACAGATAACGGTGAATGAGTATATAGACGAGCAATCTCTAGTTCACAGTTGCCACGCTGTCCGGGTTGCACCGTAATGCCACCAAGCTCAAAAGGTGGTTGCATTGTTTTTTTGACCATCGGTTTAATTCCTTCTATTTTGACGACTAGAAATGCTTTTATTTAACATTTATCATTAATATAACCTTATAAGCTAAATTCCTGATCTGCTTTAATGGCTAAATAATTTTATTGTCATGATGAAAATTATTTATTTCTGCCAATCTCCCGCTTCACTTATGATCCGCACCTCTGCCGACATTCATGGCGAACTCTTTTTTCCTAGGTTATATGAAGAAAATAATTCTACTTCTCAGCAGCTTAATGTTATCAGCCTGCGCCCAGCAACCTCCGTCTGCTGAATCTTGTCTCTGCAATGATCCCCCTATATACGACCCAAAGCCACCAGCAGAACACCAGCCGACTTATGATCGAGAAGCGATTGGTAAATTATATGCTTACCTTGCTCAGCATGTTAAAAAGCAATGGGGGGACGACGAATACCTTGAAGCGGGCAAACACCGTTATGTGAAATACATTGATGGCTACCGTACTCGCGCACACATCGACTTTGAAACGGGCAAAATATACGTATCAACCATTGATCAACATCAGCCGATGGAAAAACTACAAAAAGCAGTCGTTCAAACCTTGCTGATGCCCGCCGATCCCAAAGATGCTGAGCTCTTTACCGATAAAGACGTTATTCTGACGGGTAAGCCCTTTTTATTAGGACAAGTGGTCGATCAAGATGGCAAGCCTATTGAATGGCAGTGGCGGGCAAACCGTTTTGCTGACTACTTAATTAGTAACAAACTGCAACAGAAACCGATCAAGCGTGGAAAAGCGTATTACGTTGAAATTGACATGGTGAAAGATCACCTTAGTCAACGAGAATACCAATATGCCCACCTGATCCGCGATGCGGCGAAACGCTACGGGTTATCAGAAGATTTAATCTATTCCATTATTAAAACAGAAAGTAGTTTTAATCCCTATGCGGTTAGTCATGCAGGTGCCTACGGCTTAATGCAGGTGATCCCAAAAACCGCTGGGGCGGATGTATTCAACTTAGTTAAGAAAAAGCCTGGGATCCCAACCAAGGAGTACCTGTTTGACCCAGCCAACAATATCGATACGGGTGCCGCCTATTTTTATATTTTAAAAAATAGATACCTCCGTGACGTCAAGAACCCGACTTCACTGCATTTTAGCATGGTATCGGCGTATAACGGTGGTACAGGCGGTGTATTATCGACCTTCCATAAAGATCGCAAACAAGCGATGGTGAAATTAAACAGCCTCAAACCGACACAAGTTTATGACGCATTAACCACCCAGCACCCTAAAGGCGAAGCGCGGCGGTATCTGCAAAAAGTGCTGTATTTCCAAAAAGACTTCAATGACGGCAAGCTGTGATGTATCCATTCTCAGCCTGACTAACCGTTAAATATTAAGCCCCAGTGATACTCTAATCATGACATCACAGGGGCTTACGTACCGACCCTACTCACCTTTTTTACTGCGAAACCCGATGAATGAGCAGTCACAGGGTAAATCTGGCAGTTCACACTTATTTATCGGCAAGCAATCCCACGGCACACAATCACAGGAATCAAGCACCTTTCGTTTCCTTTTCTTTTTTCGTGAACGCTCTGCCTGAAGGGATAGTTGCTCATAGGCATCATGACAGGCTTGAAATTGCATTTTTGCAGGCCGAATACTGGCTATAACCCCTTGTTCGGCAATCACTTTTTTAATCGACTCAGAGCATGAATCACCGCTATGTAAACAACCGTAGGCACATCGAAAGCCCTTATATGGCGATAGATATCTTTGATAACAACAAATTAAATACACCACTATTTTACGCATAATATGGATTATCTGAAATCAGAACTGGCAACTAAAATACCATTATGCAATAACGCGATTACCTTCTACTTGAGCATAATTATATCTGCGAGTGACTTCACACCACCAGTGTTCAACACAAACAACAAACATAACCGCAACAAGTCAGATTTATATCCCACACTAGAGAACAAAACTATTCAATTTCACTGCATCAGCCGTTAGAATCCCGCATCTTTGCTTTCAACCAACTTGTGACCATGATTGATCTTGCCGTATTGCCTGTTTACCTTACCGCTGTAATTGCCCTGTTACTGATCCCTGGCCCGGACATGTTACTCATTGCCAGCTCGAGCTTAAGCTACGGAAAAAAAGTGGGCGTATTTGCCAGCTTGGGCAATGCGACATCAGGGTTAATCTTAACCTTGTTAGCCGCCATGGGGGTCTCTGCGCTGATTGCAATGAACCCTATTGCGTTACAGGTACTACGCATATTGGGCGGTGCTTATCTGCTTAAAATGGGCTGGGATTGCATGCGCACCACACCTTCAGATGCCCCAGAGCTCGAACAAAGCAATAGTTTGGCTGCAACCCTGTATCGCCGTGCAGTATTCAGTAACCTGCTTAATCCAAAGGCGTTGATTTTCTTTGTACTATTTCTGCCACAATTTGTCTCAACACACGTTACCGCTAGCTCCGGCGAACAAATGCTGGTACTCGGTTTATTACTCAATGTATTGGGGTTACTGTTTAATTTATTTTTAGTAAAAATGGTCGGCAGCTTTGGCCAACCGTTGCTAAAAAATGAAAAATTCCGCACCAACCAGCACAAATTTATGGGCTTTATTTTCTTTGTTCTAGCTATCTGGTTGTTAGCTTCGCAAGTGCCTTCAATTAGCTAATTGAAATAGCTGATTCAAATAAATATGCAATTAAAAATCATATTATTAGCGCGCCAATAGGCGCGCTAATTATTTATGCTGCTTACCATACGATTATCCTTCAATCACTATAGATACAATTGTTTATTTTTCCTGACAAAGACTTACATTGCTCAGACAATAGTTAGAGTAACATCGCATAGATTATACCCAAGCGATCTCGTCATCTTCATCTGTTCCTATGAGATCGTTCAGGTATATTTTTCTGGCTTGGGGAACTTGAATTTTACAAGCCTTGTCCATATATATTAACAATGATACATCAAAGCGTTCGTTGCTGACTAACGTGTACAGGCCAGACCTTTATTGTCCCCTATAAATACGCCGGCACGAGTCACACTCCGCTGAAGGATAATTATGATTACTCACGTTGGCATTATTGATCAAGATCCAGTAAGACTGATCACCCCGCTCCTCGATTCCGATATTCCCGCCGATAAAATGATATTTATCGGCACAGAATCACAACGAGAGCAGTATGAACGACTATCATCGATTCTCATTCCTCGTAACATCGCTGCTGAATTCTGCGTTATCCCCGACTCTATCAATATCAGTTGCATTCGCCAGCGTGTGAATGAGCTGGCTAAAAAACTCGAACAACAAGACACTGAAGTCTGGTTCAATGCCAGCTGTGGCCTACGTCACCGTCTACTCTCTGCTTACGAAGTATTCCGCTCTTACCACTGGCCAATTTACGTTATCGAGCCTTTCAGTGATGAGATGTGCTGGCTTTACCCTGCAGATCGCGAACAGCAACAAGTTGAAGACCGCATTCAACTCACCGATTATCTCACTATCTTTGGTGCACGTTGTGAACTCCCCGAGCATCTTGTACCGGAAGCGCTCAATGAGCAATTGTGGGAGCTGGGCCAACGCTGGGCAAGCTCTGCCTTAGAATTAGGCCCTGGCCTCGCAACCCTAAATTATCTGGCTACGACTTGCCGCAAAGAACAAAAACTGGATGTCGCCCTTAGCGAAAAGCAACAAGGCTACAAAGAGCTTGGCACGCTGCTGACCGATCTCGAAGAAACGGGTTTGGCAACCTACCACGATGGTATCTTAACCTTCAAACATGAAGAAGCACGCCGCTTTGCTAATGGTGAATGGCTTGAGAATCTAGTACACAGTACAGTTAGTGCTATCCAGAATGACTTACCGACAATTCAGGACCATTCACTCGGTGTGCAGGTTTACCGCAAGATTGGTGAAAGAGAAGTACGAAACGAACTTGATGTCGCCACGGTGGTGAACAACAAGCTTCACATCATCGAATGTAAAACCAAAGGCATGCGTGATGATGGCGATGATACGCTGTACAAACTAGAATCTCTCCGTGATTTGCTCGGTGGCCTTCAGGCTCGCGCTATGCTGGTCAGCTTCCGTCCATTACGTCACCATGACATCGTACGCGCCCAAGATCTCGGCCTTGCGATTATCGGCCCAGAGCAGCTTGGCGACTTGCAAGCTCACCTCCAGACATGGTTTGAAGGCGCGGGTGGTCAAGACCACAATATCGCGTAATGTGTCTATGTAAGTAAAATAAAAAGCGAGAATAGCGCCCTATTCTCGCTTTTTATTTTCCATCACCTTAAGGCAATTTTGGGACATCACTTCGCCTCTCAAACGGTGCTTACCAGCGGTTAAAAACTCCAACGGATCTGAGCAAACAATAACGTCGTTGCACTCTGCCCAAACAAGCTCTTATGGGTACCATCAAAACGCTGTAGTACTGCCAGCAACTGCCAGTCATCAGCCAGCGAATAGCTATTACTGGCTCCAACAAAAAATGAACCATCATCGTAATAAGTCGCTGATAAAGTCAGCCTGTTCAATGGAGTGATATCCAGACTGGCATCCGCATAAGCTGTCCAGCGGGCAAAGCTCAACGTTCTGGCCGTCAACGGCAGGTTCAGAAAAACAACGGCATTTTGCGTGTTTTGAGGATTTGAAATGTACAACACCGATCCTCGCGCTATCCAGTTACGCTCACCACCAATGCTATAATCTGCCTCAACGGTCGCCACCACGGTTGCCACTAATGGCTCGCCCTGCCACTGAGCCTGACTCGGATCAAACCAAGTCACTTCGCCACGTACACCCGCCCCTTTTACTTCACCAGCAAGCCCTGCTCCTAAGAGATAATCCAGCCCTGATTTCCCGACCAATAATTGGTGATCCCAACCTGCATGGTTAAATAAATAACGTCCGGCATAACTGTGCCGTTCACTGTCGGAACTGGGGCTGTAAACCAGATCCACCGCGCTGGCAAAGCCCAGTTTTCGACTCACCATCACCGCATCGCTGCCTGAACGTTCTTCATAATCAAAGTCATAAATTGAATACGCATTGAAGATATCGTTAGGGTTCCACAAGCTCGCCATCGACCAGTTTATTCGGAACCGCCCTCCACGTAACTGCCAGTCATCATGCTGCCAATCAAGATAGAGACGATCAAACTGGCTATTACCGACAACCCCTTTCTTATCCAGCCAGTTTTTCGACAGATCCATGTAGCCCGTATCCAGCGCAATCAAATCTGCGTAACCCGCTTGCTCAGTCGTATCACCAAACAGCAGCCGATTACGCATCCCCGCATTAAATCTGAGCTGTTCATTCCATCGGTACTCAACATTAAATCGCTGATGGATAAGATGGTCGATCCCATTCGACTGCCTATCTGGCAAAGAACCTGCCGTCATGTATTTCACATAACCATTCAGATCCCACTGTTTTTCCGGTTCAAGGCCGGGGATCTGTGCTACTGCCGAACCCGCTGTCATTGTTGACACTATTATCGCCCCCACTCTAGTGAGCCTTCGCATTCCACTCACTGGCGGCGATCCTCTTTCAACTGACCATCTTCAAACACGATCACCCGCCTCGCCCGCGTGATCACCCGGGGATCATGGGTAGAAAAAATGAATGTCGTGCCTTCTTTCTCATTGAGCTGCTGCATGATATCGAGCAGTTCAGCGGTACTCTGAGCATCGAGATTGGCGGTCGGCTCATCAGCCATGACAAACCGTGGTCGCGGTGCCAGCGCTCTGGCTACCGCAACTCGCTGCTGCTGCCCACCAGACAGTTTCGCTGGCCGCTTGTGTTTTTGTTCCACCAACCCGACCTGATCAAGCAATTCACTGGCTCGCTGTCGACAAAGCGCCTCGTCATGTCCCTGTAACTGCATCACAAACTCCACATTTTCCAGCGCCGTCAGTACTGGTAACAAGCTATAGTCTTGAAAAATAAACCCAATATTATCTCGGCGAAACGCAATCAACGCCTTTTCATCCAACAAACCAATATCACAATGGTCGATGTTAACGCTGCCCGATGTCGGATGGTCAATTCCCCCTAGCATATTAAGCAGTGTCGTTTTGCCAGAGCCTGATGGCCCCATAATGGCGACAAACTCCCCCTGTTCAATCGTCAAATCCACATTCTTTACGGCATGGACTGGGAAATCACTTTGGGGATTATAGGTCTTACAAAGCTGGTGAATTTCAATTGTCATCAGTGTTTCTCCACCATTGCATCAACGGGACGCTGCTTGAGAATTTGACGCGCCGGATAAAGCGCAGCCAGTAAACTCGCCACCACAACGGTCAAAAATATCATCAGGTATTCGAACCACGAGACCTGCGGGTATAACACAGTATCGACCCCAAAAGCGCCTAATCCCTCAGCCATTACGCCCAACGGGATCCCGGTATGCTGCAACCCCGTAATGAGGACGAAACTCACTACCAGTCCCAGCGCCGCCCCCGTGATCCCTAACCACGCGGTTTCCAGCATGATCAATAAGAACACTCGGTGCTTCTGCATACCGACCGCCATTAACACCCCAAATTCTCGAGTCCGTTCAAAGACCGACATCAACATGATATTGACGATCCCAAAGCTCAGGGCGACCACAAAAATCCCCAGCATAATGGCATTACTGATCCCCTGCTGATTGATGATTGATGCCAGCATGGGTTGTACCTGCTGCCAGTCTCTGACCCGATTACCCGATGCTGTCATCTCATGATCAAATTGCTGTTGCAGTTGCTGTGACAGAGACACCGCCAATGGCATGGCTGCCGAATCACTATCCAGTAAAATGGCGATTTCATGCGCGCCATTAATCCCTGCAAGCGCTGTCAAGTCCGCCTTGCGAACGAAGACATTACCATCATCAAAGGCCGATGATGGGGTATTGAACAGGCCACGAACTCGAAAAGCGGCACCACTCACATCACCAAAGGCGTCAGTAAAAGTCAGTACGACTTTCGACCCTACCCGCAGCTTCAGCCGTGATGCAATGTTATCAGACACCAGTACCGGATTACGCCCTTCAGCAGACAGCCATTCACCGTCACTAATATTGTCAGCTAAGGGGGTAACAGAAGCTTCGGCGTCGATATCTATACCGTTGATCCGCACGCCCCTAGAGCTGCGTGCTGAGGCCACCAGGCCATCAGCAACAAAGCGAGCCGACCAACCTCTGAGCCCAGGCAGAGCGGCTATAGCTTGTGCCAATTCAGGTAGGTCAACCACGGTTGATTTGATGTCTGGATCATTAAGATAGCGGCTGTTCTGTATTTGAATATGGCTGGTTTGCCACATGATGGCATTGTGGATCATGCTGCTATACAGACCAGAGATGAACCCCATCATTGTGACAACCCCCATCAAACCAAACACCATCGCACCCAGCATGATCCCGGTACGTAGCTTGTTACGCCAGAGATTACGCCATGCTAACTTCACCAACATGTTAGTTTGCATGGCCACCTCCTTTTAGCGCACTGACGACCTCTAAGCGGAGGATCCGCCACATCGGATACAGCAGACAGATCCCTAATAGCACCAATACAATGATGATCTGATTTACCATCAGCATGGGATCCAACGACATCGGCAGAATCGGCTCCCAGCCCATTTCTACAATCATTTCTGCCGTCTCCCCCGTCAGCTCAATAGGGTAGAGGTAGAACCACACCAGCAGCGGCGCCGTCACAACCATACCGATCAGGACGCCAAGCATACCAATCATGACTGACTCCATCCCCACCAGCGCCAACAGCTTGCGCCTGAGCATGCCCGTTGCCAACATCACCCCAAACTCACGCTGGCGCTCTAAAGTCATCATCAGCAACGTGGCAAACAGGCCAAAACCCACCACGCCATACAGCATATACATAATAACGAGCCCGCCCACCTTATCCATTAGAATCTGCTGAGCCATTTCCGGTGCGAGATCTTGCCAATCACGGACGTTGACTGTCCCTTGGTAGTCAGCTTGCAGTGCTGCAATCGTCTGAGGCAATGCCTTCAACTGATGAACATTCATTACCCAAGCGGTGACCTGATCACCCGTGCTATAGAACGTCTTAGCCTGTGTGAGTGGCATATACACCAGTTGGTTATCCAGTTGGGCAACCGGAAAGTCCAGAACCCCTTTGATCCGGTAGAGCCCTGCCGCAGTCTGACCATGGTATCCCTGGCCATACAGAACCAGCTCATCGCCCACGGTCAGATTGAAATAATGCGCGACACCCTCGCCAATAAGGACTTGCTGATCATCCGGTTCAAGGTATGCCCCCTGACTCAGGCGGGCAGAAATGGCCGAGTAATCATCCTCGGCGATAGGATCAACCCCCAGCACCACAACCCCTTTGGATTTATCTTTTGATGCGACTAAAGCAAAGGATTCAATGCGCGGGAGAATACGTTCAATATTCGCGAGGGAAGCTGCGGGGCTGAGAAATGCGGCATCCATCGGCAGCAGATCATCAATACTCTGACTTTCTGCAAACGCAGGGTGCTGAAGCTGTATCAATCCCGTATAAAAACGGGCACCGTTTTCGATATTGTTAGCATAGGTGCCTTCTTGCAAGCTGCGCATAAACAGAGAGAGGGATAACGCCAGCGCCAATGCTGATGCGGTCAGCAGGGTTCGCCGCTTCTGTCGCCAAATGTTTCGCCAAGCTAACGTCAGTAACATCGTCGCTCCCTGTCCATATCACGCTAAAAAAGCAGAGTCATCAGCTGTTCTAAGCGCCTCTTTTAATTACCTATTTTAGCCACCATTTTTAGTCACGCAGTGCCTTCATCTGGCTTTGAGAAAAGAAACTGCTTTTGATGGGGAAATTAAACTGTGCCTGATGAATAATGATCTCGGTTTTATTCCCCGGTTTATCTGCCGGAAGCATTTCCATTCGAGTAGCGACTTGTCGGCCGCCCATCATTTTAATATCAAAGGCATGCATGGTATTGATCAACGCATCAAACTCATCGTAAAACTCCACTTTACGCTGCAGATAGTTAGTGGCAGAGATCCAAAGCCTGACTTTACTCCACACGACGGGCGCATTCGGTTTAGCAAACGCATCAATCACCCACGCTTGCTCACCATCGAAGGTCAATTTTTTAACCATCCGATGCGTGTAGTCCACCACGATTGAAGACTGGTTGATTAAATCATCGTTGGTGAAGTCTGAGCCCATCCATGACTGACCCAGCATCGAAGGGGCAATCTTAATGACACGCTCAATATTGGGTAACCAGTTCCACATTTCGCGGTAACGTTTAAGCGACGCTGTGCCTTTGTCTTTGGCAGGCGCCGTCACTAGCACCAGAGAGAGATCCAGCCCCTTGGTCCAATTTTTCATGCTCATGGTTCGAGTCCAGGTCGGCCGGACAATCCGCATAGTCGCCACTGAATAACTTGAATCTCCGCGCATTTGCGCATCCGATTTACGCACAATGTCAGAGGCCGACTGTGCTTCCACAGCAGCAGATGACAGGCCCGAAACCGCCATCAGGAACACAATAAATAAATGCTTAAGCGCCGCTAACTTTTGCATGATATTCACCTTTGTTATTCCATTTCTGACAACATACCGTGTTATGGCAATCGGGGATGCTGTCGCACAATACTAATAAGCATAAGTGAGCCCGCCCAATAAAAAATTACTGGTATAAAAAACCAGCGCAATGGCTGGTTTAATTGTTGATTCATTAGCATGGCTGTCAGCCATACATACACTGCGGTTAGCATTTTTCCGTCCGTCATTTTGGATAGATATCTACTCGTCGATTAGTTTGCCGGCCAGCTGCAGTGGTATTCGAGGCTATCGGGTTTACTTCTCCCTGACTGCTCAGAGAGAGCTTATCTGTATTTACCCCTTGGCCGATAAGGTAGGTTGCCGAATTCTGAGCACGTTTCAACCCAAGTACCTCGTTGTACTCTATCGTCCCGATATTATCGGTATGCCCAACCAGCCGTATAACCTGATTAGACTGCGCCAGTTTTTGAGCGACCTGCGTCAAAATCAACTTGGAGGTAGGTGTCAAATTAGCTCGGTCAAAATCAAAATATACGCGGGCAAGTAGCGGATCACCCGAGCGACTGTTCGCTTCAATAACAAGTAACTGCTTACCATCCAGATATTCTATACATTTACTGGGTAAACCACCCTGAGCTGCTAATGATAATAAATAAGCTTTCAACTCTGGATCGTGTGATTTCTGAGTGACCAGTAAGAAGCCGTTTCGATGGTGACCGATTCCTGTCACATCACCAATTACCACCTCATGCTGCATTGAGTATGTCGGGGTATTGCAATATTCAATCAATGCCTGCTCATCACGCCCTTCAGCCAAGGCTGATGATAGTGGCATTAAAATAACAAGTAACCGTAATAATGTTTTCATCGCACTATCATCCATATAGTTTAGGAATACCATCAGATTCTGAGCCCTTTTGAATCAGCTCTTCAATTTTATCAATTAAATCATTAACATTATCCACATCAATAATGTCTTCTTTAGGGTCCAATACACAGTTTTTGAAACCATCCTGTCCACTGGCCTCAAACTTAATACCTATCACGCCAATATAAAGTGGCACCTCACTGTCACTAAATTCCTCTCTTATTTTGTCACACATGTTATTATTTACTAATGTTGATAATATGCCTTTATTTGGATATTCTTGCCCGTCACTAAGAATCAATAACATTTTCAATCTCGATTTATATGCATCAATATCAGCTTGCGTTGAATTACTCAACTGGCGACCATCTGCAAGTATTTGAGCTCCTCTAATAATACCTTGATATGCACCTGTATTTCCATTTGCTGACATTTTTTCAATTTGATTTATTTCCAAGATATCTTTAGATAATGGTATAGAATAAAACCCGTTACTTTTTGACGAACACATAACAGATGAGTATAAATTATTTCCTGATGTTTTATAATGAAAATCAAACGAATCAATTTTATTTTTAAACAAAGATAACACAGTATTATTATAATCTATGTATTTATAACACTCTGTATAACCGTCCCGACAACCATCGCCATCTAGAGAAAATACATGATATATTCGTTTAGCTTCTTGATGCTGTTTTTTACGTTCGTTTTCATTTTTAGCTGGACATTTACTTTGTTTTTTCTTGCAATCTTCTAACTCTTCTTCATCGCGAGTTGACCAATAACCCCAATTTACTTCTTCATAACTCAACTCACTCCTTTTTTGAAACTTATCATTATATCTAAGTTGACTATTACAAATTAATTCATTTGATATTTTATCTTGCACTCTTAAGTTGTATGGAACAAATGCTACTCTATTTTTCACTTTTCCATCAAATGCGTCTTTAACTAAAATTTTATTTGATATCGATAATATCGCATTTTTTAACACATCTATTTTGTCTTCATCACCATCCCATCCACTATTCATAGAATTAGAAAAATCTGAGACAAAAACAATGTCGATATTCTTATTACCTAAAAATTCAGGTGACTTTTTCGCCAGTGAATAGCCAGCAATAGCCTGTTTCTTCGAAAAAGAAGGAATAACATCACTACTGAACCAAGATTGATGTACCGTTTGGGCATCAACACTGTATTGGATAACTTCTGGAATATTTTTATCTGGGTTTGCTTCCTGGAAAGTACGAATAACATCCAACTTAACCGTATCAATATCACGTACATAAGCTCGCATATAGGCTTCTGCCATCTTCTTTGATGATTCACTTCTATCTTCCATGGTTACCGCTAATGCGGCGGCTTCAGCCGCGTCTTCAAGCCGACTTTTCTCTTGAATATAGCGCGTACCCTCAACGGCCCAAAATCCAAATCCCATGATGGGAACCAGCAATAAAACCATCCATATCACAGCAACGCCTTGCTGTTTAGCGACTCGTGTTCTAACGCCTATCCTTTTCATATCAACGCCCCGCAATCACAGAACTAGAAACAATTAAGACTTTCCCATCCTTATTACTGATAAAAGGTAAGAACCAACCATCATGACGAGCACACAGTGTCACCTGATATAATGGATAGGTTTTTTCATTTTTCTTTTTCGGTATTAATAAGCCATGCTCCTTAATCAAAGTCGCTGGCTTGCAGTTCAATCGATCAAACACCTCACTGCTTAAATACTGAGATTGCTTATCAACGAGGGATTCTATCCCTACAGCGACTTGCTCTCGAGAAACGTTCAGCATTCTCGCGGCTAATATTTGCATGTCTTCATTGTCTTTATCATTCAACGCATAACGAACAATGCGCGTATCTCCGGACACATCAGCATAGTAACGAGTTCGCTCCTTTAAAATATTCACCAATGCAAAACTGGTTCTATCCAATTGCGATCGGGTTAATAGCTTATGACTGAGATCTGACACAAACAAAAAAAACACACATAATCCAAGTAAGACAAAGACGAGCTCTATAGCAAAAACACCTTGCTGCTGTTTCCGAGATAATCTAGTCATGATTTCCCCACCCTTCGTGTTCCAGGTTCAACAACATTGTACGGCTAATGGTACTCTCAACACTGGGGTTAAATGTAAATATCGGTGCATACTGATAGGCAAGCGTCACTTCGGCTAATACATATTTCAAGCGTGGATTTTTACTATCTTCAGCAACATTATTAATAATGTTTGCATAAGACTTAAAATAAACAGACGTTAATTTAAATTTATCTTTAACGAGCAAAAAATCCCATAATGTATTATCACGATTTAGAATTCTATAAAATTCAGTCTGATAAAGACTATGTGTGTTTTTTCCCTCATAGACTTTTGTCGCTCTAATGGTTTCTCTTAACGCAAATTCAGTCACATTGACAATGTAAATTTTATAGCAAATTTCGAAAATCATAAATGTCGTGAATATCAGTGCTATACACCCCAATGCCAACTCAATTGTTGTTACACCACGCTGTCTGTATTTTGCCATCACTATATCCTCTTACTCATTCCGTGCTATCTATCACTAGACTTGTTCCATGTCTTTTACTAACTGGAATAAAACACGCAATTGTTCATCATTGTATAAATCTTTCAATGTATGATAAGCACGTTCTTTATCGCCTACTTTTATCAATGCGATAGATAAATTCACTTTTAATCGTTGATTATCTTTCGCGTAAGGCAATAATGGCAGTAAAATATCTGCAGCTTCTGCGTAGCGTCTTTGAAGCAAGTATAATACGGCCAAATTATTTTTAACCGCGATGTCGTTATAACCATTCAATCGTGCAGTATTAAATTGCTCTTCCGCTTGAAGATATTGACCCAGTTTACTTAAAACAATTCCTCTGCTAATGTACAATTCTGCCGATGAATTGCCTTGTAATTCAGATTGGTCAAATGCCTCGAGTGCATCTGTATACTTTCCTGAATCATCATAAATTTTACCCATTAATAAAAATAAGTGTTGATCGGGCTCTGCTATCTTCTGACTATGATTTGCATAAAATTCAGCGGATTCAAGATCATGATTAGAATAATACAATTGTGCTATTTTTTGATACAAACTAGGATTATCAGAATCTGTTTGTAACTCTGACTTATAATAAGCAATCATACCTTGAGTATTTCCGGCTTTTTCCATTTCAGCGATAGCAATATCATTGTGGTTTCCCACATGTTGACTGCATGCGGATAGCATCAATAGTAATAGCGGTAACACGAAATAATTCACCCTATCCATGTCTCATCCTCCTACGCTGATTGACATCTGCATCACTTCTGGGGCCAAAATTAAGATCACTATCGGGAACATAATCAGCAGTATTAGTGGAACACTCATCTTAGCGGATAACTTACCTATCTTTTCCTCCACAGAGAGCAACTGCATTTTTCGCATATCTTCTGCTAAATCGCTCAAAACAGAGGCGATTGATGTGCCATGCTGCAAGTTTTGAATAAGCGTTAATGTAAAGCTTCTAACTTCGGGTGTCGGTATGCGATGACTAAAATCATTCAGCGCTTTTTCTAATCCGTATACTCGTGCTGAATCAGAGGTTTTTTTGATGTGAAAGCACAGATCCCGGTCAAACGCTTCAAGCTCGATACCAAGATAGGTTAACGATGCTTCTAACGTCATTCCTGTTTGAACACACACCGCCATCATATCCAACATATAAGGCAACTGGCGGGATGTTTTTTTTATCAATGCTCTCTTTCTTATTGCCAGGGCCATATCCGGCCCGATGATCACAACCACGATTGAAAAAAAGCCCATCATTAATTGTGTATCAAACGCTAACTCACTGAACGCAATTACACTACAACACACACTCGCAACTGCGATTTTTAACGGAAAATAAAACCTAGCTAACTTTGTGTTATATATCCCAGCTTCAATAAACTTTTGACTTAACTCCTTGGTATGTGCTTTACCAAATTTAACAAGCACATCATTCAGCTGAGAAAGTTTACTTTTATGTTGTTGGAATAGAAATTGTGAAATGGTACTGCTTCTTGTTTTCCGTTGAATAGAAAACGTGATCAACCATGCCAATAGCAAGCAAGATATAAATATAGACATTAAAATAGTCATTATTTTACTCCTCTCACCAACCACCAAATGATAAACAGCCCTAACAGTTCACTTCCTAGTACATAATAAAGGATGTAGCGACCTTCAGGATCCATTAAAATGAAGTCAATATTTTCAGGCTTAATGGTGTTAATTATAAACATAAATATAATCGGTATCGCGGCGACAATTTTTGATGATATCCGCGCTTCCGATGTCATCGCCATTTTCTTTTTTTCAATTGCGCGTGAATCGACTAACACACGAATCAAGCGTGCCAAGACATTTTTAAGCTGGCCACCACGACTGATGTTGGCGCGTATTGTCACTACAAAAAAAATAAAGGCTGGATAAGGATAATTTCGGCATGACCGCTGTAAAATCACATCGGGACTTTCGCCGAGTTTGAAGCGTTCCCCCATTAATTTAAATTCACGCCCAATCGCATTATCCATACTTTCACCAACATATGATATTGCCTGCATCAAGCTTTCACCTGCAGTTATCGCGCTCATCATAATGTTCAGTGCATCAGTAAAGGTTTGTTCGAAATCACTGCGGCGTTTATTCACCAGCCAATTCCACCCTCCCCAACAAGCAAAGCAGGGCAGCAATACAGTGAACCATTGTGATTGCAAATTCAGGACCGTATTGTTGAAATATCCGCCCAGCATGAACATCGCGATCACGTAAAGTAAAACAATCCACTTCCCGCGCTCTCCTAGCATGGCAAATACCGGCCTCACATAATTTAATACCATTTGACGTAATGTACGACGCTCAAATGTTTTGACGTTAATCGCCTGCCGGATACTTTTTAGTTCACGGGCTGTCGCATGCTCAAAATAAATCTGTTTTTTGTCTCCATCTCTTTTTCTCCATAAGATAACGGCAAGACCAAAGAGAATGAGTGATAAATAATATCCCATACATAGCCCCTTAACTCCGGAATGCAGCCATTAGCTCGCTGTATAATCCGGAGAATTGTGCCTTCTTGACGATAATTGAGCGCTGCATAATGCCTTGTGTTTCAAATTGTCCCTGCAGTTTACCGTCTAATTCAGTATCACTTTGTTGATAACGGAAAATCTCTTCCATCACCACGTTTTCACCTTCTAAGCCAATCACTTCCGAAATACTGGTCACCTTACGTGACCCATCACGCATGCGATTAACTTGTATAACAAGATGCACCGCACTCACGATGGTGCGACGAATAGCATCCAGCGGTTGATTCAGGTTGGCCATCATGACCATCGACTCTACCCGGGAAATAGCATCACGCGGTGAGTTGGCGTGTAATGTTGACATCGAGCCATCATGGCCGGTATTCATCGCCTGCAACATTTCAAAGGCTTCTGAGCCTCGACACTCCCCAACAATAATCCGATCAGGGCGCATCCGTAAGGCATTAATCAGCAAGTCTCGCGGATTCACCGCGCCTGTATTCTCAATACTTGCACCGCGCGTTTCTAAACGAACAACATGAGGTTGAAGCAAACGCAATTCCGCCGCATCTTCTATCGTTATGACGCGCTCATCTTCATCAATATACTGTGACAATGCGTTGAGTAGGGTTGTTTTCCCGGATCCGGTACCACCAGAGATCAAGACATTCAATCGACACCGCGTTGCAATCATCAACACTCGAGCCATATCCACCGACATCGCGCCAAACCCGACTAACTCTTCTAACCCTATCGTTTGTTCACGAAATTTACGGATGGAGATAGAAGTTCCATCGAGAGCGATAGGCGGAATAACCACATTAACTCGGCTACCGTCCTCAAGACGGGCATCGACCATCGGTGACATTTCATCCACCCGACGCCCTACACGAGAAGCAATACGCTTTGCTACTTCTAGCAGCTGATTTTCATTAACAAATGAAATCTCTGAACGTTGCAGCTTACCGTTACGTTCAAAATAAATATTATCGGGGCCATTGACCATGATGTCGGTGATGCTCTGATCATCGACCAAAGGCTGTAATGGCCCGAGTCCTAACAACTCATCAATTAAACCTTTAACCAGCCCATCACGTATCATTGTGGTCATCGGCTGAGGTCGACTACGCGCCAGAATTTCCACTGCACTAAGAATCTGTGTATGCAGTTCATCTCGGCTCATTTGCTGCACGGCTTCGGCATCCAGCGCTTCAAATATCCGCTGCCGAAATTCGAGGTAAAGTGATTTTCTCGCACTCATCGCATCATCAACCTCTTAAACCAATGGGAAGTTTTGGCTTTTCTCTTCGATTTACCATTAATCAGTAAAGCCAGTTCATTCAATGCCCTATTTATCGTTTTATCGAATTTATATAACCGCTTACCATCAATAATCCAATGTGCAGCATGTTTATTAAACGGCAGTGATTGCACAATCGGCATTTCTAAATTACGTGTAACTTCATCAATATTCAGTTCATAGGTATTACTCGGCCGGTGATGGTTCAATATCGGAATAATCCGAATTTTACGACTTCCGGCTAATACCATATTTTGTAGTGTTTCAATTAAATATTGTGCATTTCTTACCGATGATATCGATGGCTCAATAACCAAAATCACGACATCGTGACAATCGACCAACTGAATAGGATCCAAGCGAAAACCAATACTGGCGGAATAATCCTCGATAATAAAATTAGTATGACGACTCAATAGCTGACACAGTGTCTGGCAGACCCCCAATACCTGACTGTCAGAGTCATTGCTGTCCATGGCCAGTAACCGCAACCTGCTTTTAACGGGCTGCAGATATAAACTGGCACTTTCATCATCAAGTTCCACAATGGGCGTTGACATTTCACTGATGTTATAACGCTGGAACCCTTTTAATCCCAACATGACATCCATGTTACTGCCTTTATATTGATGATCGACCAAAATGGTATCCGCCCCCTGATCAGCAAGTGCAAAAGCCAACTCGCAGGCAAGAAACGTCGTCCCCACGCCACCTTTTGAACCGACTACCGCGACACGCTTCGCTTTACGTGATGAATAAACCCCAGAGAGTTCCTTCAAGCTCTTATTGACGTGAAGAATAAAGTCGGTCAAATCCTGCTTTTCTGCTGGCCAATAAAGGTAATAAAAACCCATCTCCTTCAATATGCGAAGGGTGGTAATTTCGTTATCTTTACCGATCACGATGACCCCTTTGTGCGGGGAAATTTGACTGGCAAAATAACGCGCATCTTCAATCACATCTGTCGAACGGTTCAGTTCAAGTAACACAATGTCATTAAGATCGTCGTGATCAATCTGATTAGAATAAATAGATTCTTTGATCACCGTTGGATCAGTCCAGCCTTCAAAGAGAAACAGTTCATCAATTAATGCCCTGAACTCATCAGACTGATAAATTAAGGTGCAACTATTCGGCCCGGCATTGACTGGAAACGACGGTGTAGGCTCCAGGCTGACAGCCTTGGCAAGATCAAACATGTCTCACTCTCCCATTAACCGTGCAGGCCTAGCAACCTGCTTCATGCGCATGACATCAACAAAACAACCTCGGCTGAGCGCTAGCTGTTCAATGGTTTCAGGCTGACACGTCTCTGCTAGCAAACGCGTCAATTTGATGTCGACTTTCACATCACTCGATAATGACAAAACGTATTGCGACCGATATTGCTCTGACGAGACACCCAATGCTTTCAGTTTCGCCAGCTGCCGATTAGCCACCACTTGTCCTCGCGTCGAGCGGTAGCTGATCGTTACATCAAAATCATGATCAGACTGTCGCGCGTCAAAAATAGCACGTTCTATTTCAACCTCTGCTGGGCCAGAACGGCCAGTAAGCGTGAATTGGTAGGTATGGTGCTCAGGATAAACCAGGGCTTCCGCCCCCTTGGCCGCCGTTAATGTATTCTCTGCACAGCCCGTTACCACTAATACACATCCTAATAAGAGTATCTGCGTGATCGTGATAAATCGTCTCATTGCATGAACCCCCCTCGTGACAGTAGATCTATCCCTAATGATTGCTCTGTTTCACTGGTTTCTGCGTGGTCGATGTTAAACCAACGATCCAGCGTCGAGGTTTTATTGATATAAGGCAGTTGTACCTCGCGCGGTGAGATAGGACGCACCAAATTGACCGTCGCCACAATCACCAATTCGGTTTTCTTACGCTCTGTGATTGACTTCCTAAACGCCGCCCCAAGGATCGGGATATCCCCCAGCAATGGAATTTTCTGGATCTGCTCAAAATCGTGACTATTCATTAAGCCACCCAACACGAAGCTTTGCCCATCGGCTAATTCCACGGTCGTCATCGCTTTACGTGAGGCTAATTGCGGAACTTCTAGCCCTGCCGCTTTAATGTACTGCTCGACCTCACTCACTTCCGGTGCGATCAACATCCGCACTTTGTCATTGCTCATCACCTTTGCCGTCAGATCCAGCTTGATCCCAAATTCTTTGAAACTGATATTGACGTTGTTACTGGTCGAGACAATCACCGGCACCTCACCGCCAACCAAAAAGCTGGCAGATTCCCCTGATAAAACAGTGAGGTTGGGTTCGGCCAATACTTCTGCGATGGTTTCATCGCCTAATGCCGTGATCAGGGTCGTTAAATCGGCAGCCTCAAACTGATTGAACGCAAACTGCCCCACCCCGGCCC